>JBDGSQ010000083.1:14756-21118 GCA_042217455.1 Haloferacaceae archaeon
GCTTCGCTGCCCCGCACGGGGCGACGCGCTTGCATCTCCGGTCACCGCGTGCTCGGACTCCCGGTCACCGCGTGCTCGCAACCCCAGTCACCACGTGCTCGAACTCCCGGTCACCGCGTGCTCGGACTCCCGGTCACCGCTCGTTTCGCCGGCGCTGGACCGCGGTGGCCACAGCAGACCGGAACGCGTCGAGGTCGAACCCGGTGGCGTCGGCGGCGAGTCGCCCGTGGTGTTCCCGGACGACCGCCTCGACGACGCGCGCTGTGACCTCCTCGGGGTCCGCAGGGCGGTCCAGCGCTTCGAGCGCGGCCACGGCCGCGGCGACCCGGTCCCCGGTGACGACCCGCCCGGCGACGTCCGCTGCCGTCCCGTCGAACGGTTCGACGTCGCCCGTACTCTCGCGGGACAGGACCGCGCGCCCGCCGGTCTTGCTCCGGAGGAGCACGCCGGCCGCGGGGCCGTCGTACCACGCCGAGGGCGGCACCTCGTACGACTCGGGACGGAAGTCGACGGCGCGGACCTCTCGCTCGAAGGCGTTCACGGGTTCCAGACCGAGGCGCTCGAATATCTTCTCGACGGCGTCGGGCGGGAGGAGCCGCTCGCCCGACCAGACGTCGACGCCGAGAAACGACGGGGTGCGGTCCCAGTCGTAGTCGACGGTGCGGTGGGTGGTGGCGACGCCGAAGAAGGTGACGGCCTCGACGTCGTCGACGGCGTCCCGGAGGCCGTCCCGGTCGAGTCGCTCTCGCACGTGTCGCACCGCGTGCCGGTAGGGGAGCGGCATCGACTCGGTCCGGTAGGTCGCCTCCCCGTCGCCGAAGACCACCAGCCCCGACTCGGCGAGCGAGAACCGGAGGCCGAGACCGTCGACGCACTCCTGTATCCAGAGGTGACCCGACGCGAGCAGTTCGGGCGGCGCGTCTGCGACGTGCGGGACCGACGGGAACTCCTGCATTCGGGGTTCACTTCGACGGCGAGTCCCGTCAATCCGGGGGTCGGACCGCCCGGACTCCCGTGACGACGGCGGGTCGGACCGCTCCCGCCTCGGTCACGCGCGCTCCCGGTCGTCGTCGCCGAAGGTGGGGACCTCCCCGACGCGTTCGAGCGACGCCTCCACGTCGTCGACGCTTGCCAGTTCCGCGTTCACCCGGTCGACGTTCTCGGCGCAGGTGTCGGCGAGTTCGGCTATCTCCCGCTCGAAGGCCGGTTCGTCGTACGCCTCCGCGCGTTCGCTCGCCTCCTCGAGGAGCTCTTCGACGTCGAGGAACTCCCGTTTCGCCTCGTCGAGGCGACCGTCGTCGTAGCACTGCTCCGCCTCCTCCATCCCGTCACGCGCCCGTTCGACCTTCGCCCGGAGGTGCCCTTCCTGCGCCCGGTCTGCGAGCGCCTCGACGTCCTCGCGGTCGACGCGGAGGTTCGTGAGGTGCTCGAGGATGGACTCGAACGAGGCGTCCGCGTCCCCGGGGTCCTCCTCGACACGACGTTCCGCGCGGTCGAGCAGCGAACGGAGCTTGCCGAGCGCACAGTCGATGACGCGCTCGTCGGCCCGCACGGCTGCTTCGGCGAGTCGCTCGTGGTCGTCGAGGTCGTACTCGTCGGCGAGCGACGCCGCCTCCCGGTAGGTGTCCCGTGCCTCGCGGAAGTCCTCTGCGGCGCGGGAGTACTGCCCCTCCTCGAAGGCGCGCTCCGCTCGCTCGACCCGGTCGTTCGCCTCGGTCGCCAGCTCGACGACCCGGTCGTTCGCTCGCTGCCGCCGCGTGTCTGCGACGTTCGAGGTGACGCGCTCGACCGAGGCGGCGGCGTTCGACGCGAGGTCCGCGTCGCCCTGCGCCCGGGCCGCCATCTCGACCTGTTCGTAGCGCTCCCGGGCGTCGGTCCAGCGGTCGACGGCGGCGTCGTAGTCGCCGGCGTCGAAGGCGTCGGCGGCCGTCTCGGCGTTCCGCTTCGCGTCGCTCAGGAGTTCGTCGACCGGCGGTTCGGTGGCGAGGTACGCCTCCCGGACCTCCTCGAAGGCACTCCGGTACCTCCACGATCTGACCTCGTTGACGGCAGTCAGGACGTGCGCGGAGGCGTCGTCGTCGCTTTGGCCCTCCCGGTCACCGAGTCGGTCCATCGCCTCCGCGAGGTCCGAGTCGGTGTAGAGCCACAGTCGGACCTCCCCCGACGACCCCCCGGCCGTCGCAGTGATCCGTTCGCTGTCGACCTCCTCCGTCGACGATATCCCGTATCCCAGCACCCGACGCTCGCCGGCGTCGAGTCGGAGCGAACACCTGACGCCCGACTCCGGGTCGTACTCGCACGCGTCGGGGAGGTCCGACGGCCTCGAGTCCACCCGGTCCCGGAGCGTGACGGTCACGGGGTCGGAGCGGCGGGAGCGGACCTCGAGGACGCGGGCCTTCCCGCTTCGGGAGGGCTCGTCGTACGCGAGGATTTCGACGCCCTCGTGGTCGAATCTCGGCGGCAGGGCGTCCGGGAGCGCGGACGGCGAGTCGCCCCACTCGACGAGGTCGAGTGCCGCGTAGACGACCACCCGGCGTGCGGCGACCCTGCGCCGTCGTCTGAGTCGCCGGCCGATGGACCGGGCCCGCTTCACCGACGACTCGGTTGCGCCCCTGCTCCGCTCGGGGCGTATCTCGGCCGCCTCGTCCCGGAGGGCCCGGAACGGCTCGTGGTCCACGTAGGGGACCGTCGCCACGAGGTCGCTGATGTCGTCGAGGTGGTCGGTGGCGACTTCGAGCGCCGACAGCAGCGCCACCGCGTTCCACGCCCGCCGGGCGGTCCGTATCGCGGACGTCGGCTCGCTGCGGACGTCGAGCACCGCGCGGTCCGCGTCCCGGCTCACCCACTCGAGGCCGTCCGTCTCGCTCGATTCGACCCGGTCCCGCGTTCGCTCGACGAGTTCCGACGCGAGCGACCGCTCCTGTTCGCGCACCCAGAGATATCTGAGCGGGACGCCGAGTCCGAGACCGATGACGGCGGCGCTGGCGAAGAACTGCCCGTGGTGGACCGCGTCGAACCGGACGAATCCGGGCCAGACCACCGCGGCCGTGCTGCCGAACGCCAGCCCGTACTTGATTCCGCTCCACAGCAGCACCTCGGCGTCGAGTTCTCTGAGCGCACCCAGAAACGACAGCGTGGCGACGCCGCCGAGCACCGTCAGGTGCACCCCGGTACCGGCCAGCGCCGTCCAGACGTATCCGCGGAACGCGGACGGGACGAACGGACCGACCGCGGCGGCGAGCACGGGGTACGGGTACCGGACGACGAGCGCGAGGCCACCGAGCGCGAGCGCGGGCGGCCCGAGCACGGAACCGACCGTGGAAGCGGTCTCGCGGTACGCCGTGCGCCGTGACCGCTGTACCCGTTTCGCGTCCGGTTCGACTGCGACGATTGCGCCGCCCAGGAGGAGCGCGAACGCGACGGCGGCCACCAGCCCCGGTGCGAGCGCGACCGTCAGCGTTCTCGTCGGTGCGGGAATCGCTGCGATCTCGGGGAGGACGCCGCCGAACGCATCCGGCTGTCTCGTGAGGATGACGCCGATCGCGAAGCCGGAGACGACGTAGGCGAACAGGAGGGCGGGGACGACAGTCCAGGACCGGTCGGGCCCGGTCGTCGTCCGAAACGCCCGGTCCCCGTCGGTCGTCCACCGGTCGGAGAGCGAGCGGAGGGCGGCGAGGAGGACGGCGAGGGGGAAAAAGCCCCACAGCAGTGCGCTCCAGAGAACCGTCACGGGACCGGGGGCCGACCAGGCGGCGGACGACCACCCGCCGGCCGCGACGCCGAACGAGAGGAGTCCGAACACCGAGAGCAGGCAGGCGAAGACCGCGAGGGACTCCCGTCGCTCCGCCCGCCGAGCCACGTCCGTCCACTTCCGGGCGGTCTGTGAGTACGGCGAGCCCACGAGGACGTATGCCGCGCCGAATCCGGCGACGAGGCCGAGACCGAACGCGAGCGTCGCACGCGGACCGGGCCAGAGACGCTCGACTAGCGGCGTCACCTGCAGAGCGGCGGCCGGAATTCCTGACGCGGGCATGGTCGGGTCCGAGAGTCCGTCTGTTACGAGTGAGCGTCGTTCCACCACCGATAAAGTCTTTTTCGGTGGACTTTACACCTGTATTTCATATATGACACGCCGACTCACGGCTCGAGACGCGCGTTTACGGGTTCGACGGCCGCTATCACTGCGAGACGCGCCGCCATCACTGCGAGACGCGCCGCTATCACTGCGAGACGCGCCGCCAGCTCCCCCGGACGGGGACGGTCACCCGCGCGGACCGGTCGACGGAGACGACACGCGGGCGCCGGTACGCACCGTCGCCTCGCTGGCGACGGCGGACGGGAGCGAATCGGCGGAAGACTCATCGCCACGCCGAGAGACGCGTCGCCATGGACCTGCGGATCGACCACGTGACGGTCGCCGGCGACGACCTCTCGGCGCTCGAAGCCGACCTCTCGGCGGCCGGACTGACGCCGGCGTACGGCGGCGAGCACTCGAACGGCGCGACGCACATGGCCCTGCTCGGCTTCGAGGACGGCTCCTACGTCGAACTGATATCGGCGACCAGCCGAGCGCGGGCCGCGGGCCGCGACGACTTCTGGTGGGCGGACCGAATCAGTGAGAACGCGGGACCGGCGGCGTGGGCGGTCCGGTCGGACGGCATCGAGCGCGACGCCGACCGCCTCCGGTCGGTCGGCGTGGAGGTCGACGGGCCGTCCGGCCACGAGCGCGAGCGCGACGACGGCGTCACGGTGGCGTGGGAGCTCGCCTTCCCGGGACCGGGCGAACCCGGGTCGCTGCTCCCCTTTCTCATCGAGGACCGCACGCCGCGCCGGTACCGGGTCACGCCGACCGAAGGGGTCGCCGACGGGCCGATACGGGGCGTGGAGACGGTCGTCGGCGGCGTGCCGGCCCTCGACGCGGCGGTCGAGACGCTCCGGACGGCCTTCGAACTCGACCCCCCGACCGAACACCGCGCGGAGTCGTTCGGCGCGACGGTCGCCTCCTTCTCCGACGCGCCGGTCGCACTGGCGACGCCGCTCGGGGACTCGTGGCTATCGGCGCGGCTGGACCGCTTCGGGACCTGCCCGTGTGCCTTCCTGCTCCGGACGGACGACCTTGACGCCGCCGCCGAGGCGCTCGCGGTGGGCGAGCGTGAGCGGCTGGCCGGACGTCGGGTGGCGTGGCTCGACGTCAAGGCGGCCCGGATCGGTGTCGTCGAATCTGACGGCTGACCGCCGGCCGTTCTCGACCCGGAGTGGGACGGTGCCGTCACCGCGGCGGGTCGGAGTCGCGTCACGGCCTGACTCGCTGGAGCGCCGCGCCCGCTCCGCCGGGAACGGCCGGTGACGTCGCTCACGGACTGACCCGTCTCCCGTAGCCGCGGATCAGGACCGTCAGCCGCGCCGACTGGTCGACGGCGACGACGCGCAGGTCGAACGCGGCGGCGACGAGATGGACCTCGCCGGCGCGGCGCTGGAAGACCAGTCCGTCGACCGTCCGGCACGGGCCGAAGCGCCGCATGTCGGCGTCCGGGCAGTCCGCCTCCGCCCACGACCGGGCCGCAGTCTCGTTCCGCGTCACGCGGTAGACGACGTCGTCTGCGAGCGCCGACGACTCCAGACGGCGGACGTGCGGCCCGAGGCGCTCGTCCGTGGCGCTCGCGGCCGCCTCCCAGTTCGGCCACCCGTACTCGCCGGCGACGGCGCGGGCGGCGTCGTCCACGGACCGCTCCAGATACCCGACCGCCTCGCGGACGTCGGCGTCGCCGGCGGCGGGCACGTCGGCGTCGTAGGCGAGCTGGTGGTACGCGAGCACCATCGGCACCAGCGCCACGGCCACCACCGCGGCCGCCGCGAGAACGACCTGCGCGCGACGGTGGCCGCTCACGCGTACCACACCCGTACCGTCACCGTCCCGGCCAGCGTCGGTACCGACGCCCGCCCGACCGGAATCCCGTCCGGCGGCCGGTACCCGACGGCCCCCTGCGGCGTCTCGACGCGGTAGAGGACCGACCCGGGGAGGAGTTCGGCCGTCCGGTTGTCGAGGGCGCCGCTCGTCGCCGCGAACCCCTCCGGGGTGCGACTCGCGACGGCGAGGAGGGAGCCGTCTCCGGACGGCGCCGGGTCGTCCGCGAGAAGCGTCCCCGCGTCCGCCGCGTAGCGGTCGAGTTGCGCCCGCTCGACGTCGGGAGCGGGAACGCCGACACCGAAGCCCGCGGCGACGGTCGCGACGAGGACGAGGCCGACGGTCACCTCGACCACCGAGAGCGAGAGTTGCCCCCGCCGGTCGTCACGCACCGACGGTCACCCCGGCTGTCGGCTCGCGCCTGTCGACGTCACGCACGACAATCATCCCGGCTGTC
>JBDGSQ010000083.1:21218-26253 GCA_042217455.1 Haloferacaceae archaeon
CGTCACGCACGACAATCATCCCGGCTGTCGGCTCGCGCCTGTCGACGTCACGCACGACAATCATCCCGGCTGTCGGCTCGCGCCTGTCGACGTCACGCACCGACGGTCACCTCGAGCGTCGCCGCCGTCTCGTTCGGGACGGTGTACTCCACGCCGACCCACCCGATGGCCCCGTCGTTCGCGTCGACGGTCAGTCGCGCCCGCCGGCGCCGCGAGAGCGGGACGGTCGCCGTGCCGTCCAGCCCTCTGGCGTCGGAGAGAACGACGCGTCCGTTCGCGCGCACCGCGGTGACGGTGGTGTTCGGCCCCGGACGGACGGTGAGCGAGACGCGGTCGGTCCGGTCGTGGAGGCGGAGCGACCGCGACCCCGCGAGGTCCACGGTCTGGACGAGTCGGTGCGGGCGGGCGACCCGGACGACCCGACGGACTGTCGCACCGCCGTCGGGGTCGCCGACTGCCAGCACCGTCTCGCCGTCCAGTCGGACGCGGACCGAGCGATTCGCCGCGGCGGGGGCGAGCGACGCGAGCGTCGTCCGGTTCAGCTCGTCGACCGCGTCGCCGTCGAGGACGCCGCGCCGCCTGCTCGTGGGGGCGTCGGCGGCGACGAGGCGGTCGGCGACGGTCACCGCCGCGTGTCGCACCGCCGGGTCGCGGTCGGCCGCGCCGAGGGCCTCGGTCCCGAGGGCGACTGCCGTCACCGTACCGGTCGTCAGCAACACCAGCGCGACGGCGAGCGCCGGCAGGTTCGACTGCGCTCTCACCGCCGCGCCTCCAGTCGGACCGTCACGCCGTCCGCGCCGTCGACGACCTCGACGACCGGCCGGTCGGTGCTGTTCCACGTCCCGTTCACCCGGCGGACGCGTTCCGGAAGCGCGAGGGGCATCCGCCCCCCGACAGTCTCCGCTGGGTGCTGTAGCACCAGCGCCGAGTCGTTCACCGCCCGGATTCGGTACGGCGCGCCGGCGAGCGTCGCCGGCAGGTCGACGGCGAGCGTCCGCCGTCCCGTGACGCCGCTCGGGGGGACGGCGGCCTCGACTCGCTCTGCCGCGGTCGCGAGCGCCCGGTCGCCGAGTTCCGCGCCGGTCGCGGTCCGGTAGCCCGGGACGACGCTCCCGTAGAGCGAGGCGGTGACGACGCCCACGAAGCCGAGGACGATGACGAGTTCGTACAGTTTCCCGACGACCGACGACAGGCCGCGTCGGTCCCGGACGAGCGACTCGCGGCGCTCAGGCATCGCGCACCTCCACGCGGACGCGGTGGACCACGAGGTACGCCTCCCGACGGCCGGCGAAGTCGGCGACGACGCTCGCCGTGCCGTCGCCGTCGAAGTCCCGCCGGGTCGCGGTCGCGTTCTCGCCGTCGAAGTATCTGGCCAGCGCGCCCGGCGACGCCGTCTCGACCGCGACGGTGTAGTTGTCAGGGGGGAGGCGGAGACGCGAGTGGGTCGTTCCGACCCGCTCGAGGACCGTCTCCCCGCTCCCCGTCCGATTCGCGGTCACGTTCGGCCGCGAGACAGAGAGGAGCGACACGGAGACGAGGAGGACGCCCTCGCCGGTCCGGACCGAGGGTTCGGAGACGAGCGCGGCGGCGTCGCCGTCCGCGCTGACGACCGCACCGGCGTCGAACGTCACCCGCCGGTCGCCGCGGCCGTAGACGAGCGCGCTCCCGTTTCGGGCCGCGACCACGCCCGTGTCGTTCAGCACTCTGACCGTCCGGTTGCGAGCGCGGAGTCGCCCGTCGCCGACCGCGACGCGACCCGCCGCGCCGTCGGGTCCGAGGAGGTCGGTCATGGCCTCCGCGACGTGGTCTGCCGACGCGGACGCGGCGTGGTCTTCGACGACCGTCCCCGCGCCGAGGGTCACCACCGAGAGGCTCACCGTCGTGATGGCCAGCAGGAGTGCGACGCCGACGACGTCCGAGATAGCGCGGTCGGACCGAGCGCGGTCTGCGAGGTCGGCGTGGCGAGGTGACGGACCGCGGGACGGGTCTGCGAGGTCGGCGTCGCGGGCTGACGGACCGCGGGACCGGGCGGCGTCGCTCCCTCCCGCGCGAGTGCGCGGCGTCATACCAGCCCCGCCCCCGCGAACACGGCGTGACAGACGAGCACGAGCGTCCCGGAGTGGAGCAGGGCCTCGTACCGGCCGCGACTCGCCGACCCGGCGAACCACCCGGCCGCGAGCATCGTCGCCTGCGTGACGACGTAGATGCGAAAGCGCTCTCTCGGGAGACTCACGGCGGTCGCGTCGAGCGCGAACTCGGGCGTGTTCGAGACCGAGGCCAACTGGGCGAAGCCGTCGAAGACGGAGACGCTGACGGCGACGGTGATGCCGATGACCAGCAGCGCCGTGGTCCAGCCGACGGCGACGTACACCAGCATGTTTGCCCGGAGCGAGCGTTTCTCGTGGTAGAGGCGGCCGATCTCGGTCTGGAGCGTGTCGAAGACCGTCTCCGCGTCGCTCCCGCCGTCGAGCGTGCCGGTCACGAGGCCGATCGTCTGCTCCGCCAGCGGCGTGCCGACCCGCTCGACGAACCGCGCGAGTGCGGCGGACCTGACGTCCGTCGCCTCCCTCCCGGGGTCCCGCGTCGTGAGCGAGATGTTGAGGGCGAGTTCTGCCACGTCGCCGTCGAGCGGGCCGAGGTCGACCTCGCTGGCGACGCGCTCGACGGCGTCTGGGAACGGTCGCCCGAGGCTCACGTGTCCGGAGACGGCGTGGACGAAGTCCTTGAGTTCGCGGTCCTTCGCGTCGTCGATGTGCGCCCGCCGGACGGCGACGACCCCCACCGGAATCGCGTAGGCGACGTAGCCGAGCAGGACGGCGTCGACGGGACGGTATCCGACCGTGAACGCCACCCCGACGGCGACGAGCGCGAAGACGACGGCGACGACCGCTGCGCTCGCCGGGTTGCGGGCCGCCGTCGCCACGGTGGCGAGGGCGCCATCCGGTCGCCGGTAGGCGATGCGCTGGTCGGGCGGCCGGAGGCTGGCGACGAGCGCGCTCGACCCGAGGCCGACGGCGGCGATGAACGCGCCGCTCCCGTAGACGATGACCCCGCGGACGGAGGTGGTGCCCAGCGGCGTCGCGACCGGCGCGGAGAGCCCCGGCGCGATGATGCTCATCACGGTGAGGACGATGACGAGCAGCGCCGGCAGGACCAGCAGCACCATGAACATCTCCGAGAGCAGTTCGAGAAAGCCCTCCGCCCTGTCTCGCTCGCGGGCCTGCCGGTGGCCGAGCATCCGACTCTCCATCCGGAGGTAGTTCGCCAGGGCGTCCGGTCCCTGGTCGGCGTGCTCTCTGAACTTCATCAGGAACGGCGCGAGCACCTCCCGGGAGGGCGTGTCGCGGGCGACCCGGCGGAGCCCCTCGTCGACGCTCCCGGTGAGCGAGGCGGTGTTGAGTGCCCGGCGGAACGCCACCGCCGTCTCGCCGTAGGCGTCGGTGTCTGCGACCCGCCGGAGCATCTGCCGGTGGCCGTCGCTCCCGGAGGCCAGCACGTGGAGGTAGCGAACCGCACCCGGGAGCGTCCGCTCCACGTTCGTCCGCCGCGCGGCGGCGCGCCACCGCAGGTACCGTCCGCCGAGGGCGACGACGCCGCGCTTTCCCGCCGCCGCGACGGCGACTGCCGCACCGACGGCCACGGCCGCCCGCGGGACGGGCGGGACGCCGACGCCGCGCGCGAACGGTATCGCCGATTCGAGAACCGTCGCCGCCGCGGAGAGCAGGTCGGCCGGGAGCGCCGCGACGAGTGCGACCGTGGCGGCGAACAGACAGGCTGCGACTCCCCACGACAGGGCGTACGTTCGGGCGAGATAGAGGTCGAAGCCGACGCGGAGGTTGGTGCCCCGGTAGCTGTGGCGGTCGCGCTCGTGGCGACTGCTGTCGGCGTGGTTCCCGAAGAGCGCGTAGAGGACTCTGTCGAGCACAGCGACCGAGGCCCGGAGCCTCGCGGTCACGTCCGCGGCGCTCACTCCCCGGACCCTCCGGTCGCGTTCGCCCGGTCGTCGTCGACACCGGCCGCGTCTCTCGGTGCGGCGTCTGTCCGGCCCCTGTGGCCGTCGCCCGCCCGACTCCCGGCGCCGCCCGCCCGGCTCCCGTTGTCGTCACCTGCCCGGCTCCCGTTGTCGTCGCCCGCACGGCTACCGGCGTCGTCGCCCGCCCGACTCCCGTTGTCGTCACCTGCCCGGCTCCCGACGTCGTCGTCGGGCGGTCCCTCCGCACCGTCGACCCGACCAGCCGCGTCGCCGTCGCCGGCGAGTCGCCGGCGGACCCGCTCTACGGTCGCCGCCTCGTCGGTCCGGAGGTCAGAGAGGAACCCGAACAGCCGGTCGAAGTCGCTGACGTCCTCCCGGACGAGGTACTCCACGTAGCGGTGCTTGCGCCGGAACTCGGCCTCGACCGCCTCGACCTCGCGGTCCGTGGCCGACGCGAGGCGGTGGAACACCCGGTGGTCGAGCCGCCGGCGCTCGTCGCCGAGTTCGGGGTGGTCGTAGGCGAGGTGGAACTCGCCGTCGGTGTCGCGGTAGGCGACGGTGTTCCAGTAGACGTCCCGGCCCTGCTTCTCGATGCGGCCGCACCGGTCCTCTCGGCGGTCGGCCGCCAGCGACTCGTACGCCGACTCGCTCAGCAGTTCCACGACCTCGGCGACGTACCGCTCGCCCTCGACCTGGTGCGGGAAGACCACGAGGTCTATCTCCCGGAGGAGGTACGGCGCGAGACCCTGTTCGATGACGCGGTTCACGAGCGTCTCGACGTCGGCGGCGTGGGTCGTCCCGACGACGCCGTGGCCGGTGTTGAGCGTCTCGGCGAAGGTCTGGAAACTGGCCGGCGTGTTCACCTCGGCGATGACCTCGACGTCGGGATTGAGGTAGTTCGTCTGGGTCATCAGGTCGGCCATCGTGACGCGCTTGAACTCGCTCTCGTGGTCGCGCGTGGTGAGCGAGACGCCCGTCTCGTGGGGGACCGTCACCTCGCGGGAGCCCTCGTCGATGCTGATGGGCCGGTCGTCGTACCGGATGAACGGCATGTGGGCGTTC
>JBDGSQ010000111.1:0-25865 GCA_042217455.1 Haloferacaceae archaeon
ACGTCGACTGCGACCGAGAAGTGAGCGAAGCGTCGACTGCGACCGGCAATCGAGCGACTCGGTACCGACGAGAGAGCGACCGGGGGCGCTCTCGATTACCCGAACTTGTACGACACGCCGTTCCCGGTGTCGGGGTACTCCCACTCGACGTTGTCGTACGGGCAGGCGAACCGACAGCTCCCGCACTCCAGACAGTTCTCGTAGGCGATGGTGGGCACGCCGTCGCCGTCCTCGTTTCGCCACACGTCGGCCGGGCAGACCGAGGTGCACTCGTAGGTCGTACAGGTCGTCGAACAGACGTCGGGGTCGTCGACGTCGAGGTGTGACTCGCCCGCGTCGCGGTAGGTGACGGTGTACAGGCGGTCCTCCATCGACGCGTTCTCGACGTCTGCGCTCGGGGTCTTGGGTGTCGAACTCATGATATCATCCTCCGGAACTTCCACGCGCGTTTGGCCGCGCCGAACCACCCGCCCGTCGCAGCGAGCAGGCGACGCTTTGCCTCCCTGGCGTGGGTCGCTTTCGTGCCGCGGTCCATCCTGAAGTACTCCGTCTCGACGTCGGCGAGGACCCGCGGCAGTTCGCCGAACAGGAACTCGCGGTCGGAGGCGACCGTCTCCTGGAACCAGTCGTAGTGCTTCAGGTTCTGCACCACGTAGGAGTCCTCCAGCCACTCCGCGTACCGCGAGAGGGCGTCCCGGTCGGTCCGGCCCCGGTCGAGGGCGCGGGCGGCGGCGAGACCGGCGTAGTGGCCGCTCTCGACTGCCATGTTCGTCCCCTCGAGGTGGACGCCGCTGTTGAGCACCAGTCCGGCGGCGTCGCCGACGATGAGCGCCCCGTCGTGGACGAGATCCGGCATCGCGTCGGCCCCGCCCTCCGGAATGGCGTGCGCGGAGTACTCGACGAGGTCGCCGCCGCGGACGAGAGGCGCGACGGCGGGGTGGGACTTGAACGCGTTCAGCGCGTCCTCCGGCGACCGCCCCCGGGCGGCGTCCGCGATGCGGTAGACCACGCCGATGCTGACGGTCCGTTTGTTCGTGTAGACGAACCCGCCGCCGACGGCGTCGCCGACGGCCCCCTCGCCGAAGAAGTTGTACGCCGCGCCGGCGTCGCCGTCGAGTCGGAAGCGGTTCTCGATGACCTCTCTGTCGTACTTCCGGACCTCCTTTACGGCGACGGCCACGTCCTCGCGGTCGGTCGTGTCCTTCAGGTTCGCCCCCTCGCTGACGAGCGAGTTGGCCCCCTCCGCGAGGACGACCACCGGCGCGCGGAGCGTCCCGTCGGGTCGGTCGGTCTCCACGCCGACGACCGTGCCGCGCTCTCTGACGAGGCCGGTCACCGTCGTCTCCGTGACGAGCGTCGCGCCGGCCTCGACGGCCCGGTCTGCGAACCACTCGTCGAAGTCGTTGCGGAGGACGGTGTACGAGTCGTTGTGGGGCTCGTCACGCCACTCGCCGGGACGCATCGACAGCGCCGTCTCGTCGCCCTCCGCCGAGAGGACGCTGTATCGCTTCTCGGCGATGTAGCGCTCCAGCGGCGCGTCGTCTATGTCGGCCATCTCGCGGATGGTCGGGGTGAACAGCACCCCGCCGAACACGTTCTTGGTCCCCGGCGAGGGGCCGCGTTCGAGGACGATCACGTCGAGGCCCTCGTTCGCCATGGTGAGCGCCGCGGCGCTCCCCGCGAGGCCGGCCCCGACGACGATGGCGTCGAAGGCACCGTCGTAGCTGGGTGTCTCGGTCATGCGACCACCTCCCGCGTTCGCTCCTCGATGCGCGCGGTCAGCGCCGGGAGCACCTCGAAGAGGTCTCCGACGACACCGTAGTCGGCGTGGTCGAAGATGGGAGCGTTCGGGTCGGTGTTGACGGCGACGACGATTTCGGCGTCGTTCATCCCCTCCAGGTGCTGGACTGCGCCGCTGATGCCCGCCGCGATGTAGAGCGTCGGGCGGACCGTCTTGCCGGTCTGACCCACCTGCCGTGCGGGCTCTATCCAGCCCTCGTCGACGGCGGCTCGCGAGGCGGCCACCTCGCCGCCGAGGGCCTCCGCGAGGTCCGCGATGGGACCGAAGTCCCCGTCGACGCCCGCGCCCCCGGCGACGACGACCTCGGCGTCGGTGATGTCCGCCACCTCGCCGACGACCCGTTCGAGGACGCGCGACTTCGTCATCGACTCGTCGACGACGACCGGCACGGACTCGACCGCTCCCCCGTGGCCCGGGTCGGCCTCCGCGGCGTCGAAGACGCCGGGGCGGACCGTCGCCATCTGCGGACGGTGCTCCTCGCACTTGATGGTCGCCATCGCGTCGCCGCCGAAGGTGGGCCGGCGGGCCAGCAACAGCCCCTCGTCGTCGACGTCGAGTTCCGTGCAGTCGGCGGTGAGACCCGCGTGGGCGGGGACGGCCACCCGACCGGCGAAGTCGCGGCCGGTGTGGGTCCCGCCGATGAGGACGACGTCGGGCTTTCGCTCCTCGACGAGCGTCCGGAACTGCTCGCCGTAGGGGTCCGCGCGGTACGGCTCGAAGACCGGGTCGTCGGCCAGCAGGACGTGGTCGGCCCCGCGGGCGACGGCCTCGTCGGCGACGTCGCCGACGCCGTCACCGAGAACGAGCGCCACGAGGCGCTCGTCCTTCTCGTCTGCGAGCCTGCGCCCCTCGGCGAGCAGTTCCCACGACACGGGGGCGACGTCGCCGCCGTGTTGCTCGACGAAGACCCAGACGTCCGCGTACTCGGAGACGTCTACCTCGTCGACCACCTACACCACCCCCTCCCCGTCGAGGGCCTCGAACAGGTCGGCTGCGGAGTCGACCACCTCGTTCTTCCGCTCGACCGGGTCGGCGGTGTCCATGCCGCCGACCGACGTCGGCGAGGCGGCGAGTCCCACCGTGTCCTCGATGCCGAGGTCGGCGGCCGAGAGCTGTCTCGCCTCGAACTCGGTCTCTGCGAATATCTTCCGGTGGAGCCCCGCCGTCCGCGGGTGGTTCTCGCCGAACGCGAAGGCGACGACCACCGGCAGGTCGGCGGCGACGCGCTCGTGGCCGCCCTCCACGTCGCGGGTGGCGACGAGTTCGCCCTCCTCGGGGTGGGGGTCGAGGTCGGTCACGTAGGTCAACTGCGCCCAGTCGTTGTGGGCGGCGATGCCCGGCGGGACCTGTCCGGTCGAGGAGTCCGTGCTCTCCTCGCCGCAGACGACCACGTCGGCGTCGAGTTCCTCCGCGGCGGCCGCGAGCGCCCGACTCGTCGGCCACGTGTCGCTGCCGGCGAACGCCTTGTCCGTCAGCAGTACGCCGTCGTCACAGCCGAGTCCGACGGCCGTCTGCAGTACCTCGGTGGCCCAGGGCGGCCCCATCGACACCGCCGTCACGGTGCCACCCACCTCGTCGCGGAGCGAGAGCGCAGCCTCCACCGCGTTCCAGTCGGGCTTGTTCAGCACCGCGGCGGCGCCGGCGCGGTTCAGCGTCCCGGTCTTCGGGTCGATAGACACCTCGTCGGCGTCGGGCACCTGCTTGACGCAGACGACGATGTTCCATTCAGTGCTCATAGTAGGTGAATCGTGTGACGTTTCTGGAGCGTTACAGCGCTACGTAGGTCCCAGTCCGGCGGTAAACGGAGGGCCAATTCTCGGGGAGTGAGAACTCGCGGGGGCTCACCCGCGATTTGACGGGGGTTTACGTTCCCGTGACCAGTTTGCCATCGTCGTGTCCGAGGCGATCCACGCCTCGGGGTTCTCGGTGTCGTAGATGACAACGTCGCCGTTCCCGTCGTCGAGGACGGCGTACCGCCCCTCGTCCAACGTGGACTCCTCGTCGGTCATGGTACGACTGAGAGTCGGTTCCCGCACCGGATAAAGGGGGTCGGGCGTTCTCAGTCCGCAGGAACCACGGACAGGGGCTTGAAGGACGACTGCTTCTGGCGCGTCTCTGAAGCGAATTCACGGCGACCCGGGGCGACTCGCCGCCGAGCTGCCGCGTCACCCGCGGAGCCACCACCACCCGGCGATGAGCACCATCAGCGCCACGACGGCCGCCGCCGCGAGCAGCGACACGTCGCCGGTGGCCCCGGCGGGTTCGCGCACCTCGACGGGGACGAGGTAGGGGCCGTCGATGGCGTTCTTCCGGTTCGGGGTGTCCGAGGTGACGTTGACGGGGACGGGTACGCGACTCTCGACTGCGTCCTGGTCGACCGACACCGAGAAGGCGACGTCGACGGACTCGCCGGGCGCGAGGTCGCCGACGTAGGCGGAGGGCGACATGCTGGTCAGCGGGGGACGGGGCGCGAGGCTGACCACCACGTCGCTCCGCGGGGTCTCGCCCACGTTCGTCACCCGGACCACGAACCGGTTGCCGTCCGTGTCCGGCGGGAACGTCGCGTTCACCGGTTCGACGCGGAACGGTTCGCGCTCCTCGCCGACCGACGCCGTCGCCAGGAGCGGGTCGCTCGTCCGCGGCGTCGCCTCGCCGGCCTCGTAGCGGACGCGGAACGAGAACTGCTCGTCGCCGGCCGTCGCGGCCTCCGTGGCGTCCACCTCGAAGGAGAAGTCGGCGCGCTCGCCGGGTTCGAGCGTCCCGACCGGATACTCGACCTGCCGCGGACGGAGCGTCTGCGAGGGCGGTTCCATCACGACGACGGCGTCGTTCACGGCCGTCTCGCCGGTGTTGACGACGCTCCCGGAGATGCTCCCCCGGTCGCCGACCCGGAGGGTAGCGGACACGTCTTCGAGGGCGAACGTCGGCGCGGGCGTCGGCGTGACGCCGAAGGCGAGCCGTCTGGAGGCCCGCGGGTCACCGTCGTCGTTCAGGTAGGTCACCTGCGTCGCTATCGTGTAGTTCCGCTGGCGCTCCGTGTCGGCGGCCAGCACGCGGTAGGTGAGCGTCCGGCGCTCGCCGGGGTTCCACGACCCCGCGAACTGGCTCGCGTTCGGGAGACCGGCCTGACCGAACAGCAACCCGCCGTTGAGCGACGTGACCTGCACGCTCGCCTCGTCTGCGGCCTGCGTCCCGACGTTCTCCATCGTCACCGAGAGCTGTCCTCTCTCGCCGGCCCGCACGTCTGCGCTCGTCGAGACGACCCGGAACTCCGCGCGGTCTGTCACCTCGACGGTCACGTGGGTCCGCAGCGTCTCGGTCGTCTCCTCGACGTAGCCGGTGCGGTCGGAGACGAACTCCGTGTAGGTGTACTCGATCCGGACCGGCAGCCGGTAGGTCCCCGGCGTCGCGTCCTCGTCGACGGTGACCTGGAACGGCACCTGCGCCGCGCCGCCCTGCGGGAGGCTCCCGAGCAGTCGCGGTCCCGTCTCGACCGAGAGCGGCGCGTCGCCGGTCCGGAGACGCACGTCGACGGCGCGGGCGGTGGTGACGCGCTGGTCGCTCGCCGGGTTCAGGAGCGACCCCGACGACAGTTCGCCCTCGTTGGCGACGGTGAGCGAGAGGGCGGTCGTCTGGCCGACGCCGACGGTTCTGTCGGAGAGCGCGACGTGGAGGACCGGCTGTCCCGACGCGCTCGCCACGACCGGTGCGGGGACCACCAGCACGAGGACGAGGGCGAGAATCACCAGTCGACGGCTCATCCGGCCGACCCTCCCGGTACGTCGCGGAGGAAGTGTCGTGAGAATCCCATGTTCAGAATTAGACGTTAGCAGACATATAGGTGTCGTAGGTTACCGAAACACGGGAACTGAGGCGGCGTGTGGACGGTCAGTTGATGTCACGCCGCTGGAAGTAGATGGTGCTCACGAGCAACAGCGCGAGGGCACCGGCGAGCAGGATCAGCGCCCCGGAGACGTCGTACGTGCCGTCGACGAGGACCTCGGCCGGGTCGTAGTACCGGGTCGGACTGAGCACGCCGAGCCACTCGTAGTCGGTGTCGGTCGAGACGGTGTCGACGAGAAAGAGTCCGAAGATGGCCGCGATGCCGCCGCGCTGGGCGATGTCGGCCCGGTCGAACAGGACAGAGAGCGCGAGGCCGACGCCCGCACAGACCATCAGGTACGGTACCGAGAGGAGGTGCGTCGCGAACAGGTCCGGGAGCGAGATGGTCTCGTCGATGACGCGGACGCCGCCCCACACCGCGAGCGGGAGCAGGAGGTTCGCCATCACGATGGGGACCAGCAGCGAGAGGTACTTCTCGACGACGACGCGGGTCCGCGACACCGGTGCGGCCAGCAGGAGGTCCATCCGTCCCCGCTCTACGTCGGCCGCGACGAGACCGCCGCCGCTGTAGGCGACGTAGACGCCGAACAGGAGGAGCCAGAGGAACTGGTAGAGTTCGACCGCGAGGAACCCCTCGATAGTGCCGAGATTCATCGAGAAGGCGTTCCGGAACGACTCCGGCAGGTTCTGGACGTACTGCTCGATTTCGACGCTCGACTCAGCGAACGAGGGGAACAGGCCGATGTAGAGGCCCGCAAGCAGGACGAACCCGACGGTCATCAGGAACGCCCCGCGGACCCGCCGTTTGCTCTCGTACCGCGTTATCTCAAGCATCGGTCCCCTCCCGTCGCTCGTCGCCCGACTCGGCGACCCCACCGCGCCCGTCCGTCCCGCCGTCCGTCTCGGTGCGGCCGTGTTCGGCACCGCGCGTCGACTCCCCTCCACCGGACCCGTCTGGTTCATCTCCACCGGACCCGTTCGTGAGCCCGCCTCCACCTTCGGCGGGCGGTGCGGCCGCGTCCCGCCCGTCGCCCCCCCTCGCTCCGTCGGTCTCGGCTCCCGCCTCGGCCTCGCCGTAGAAGTGCATGAAGACGTCTTCGAGCGGTGGTTCCTCGATTTCGAGGTCGACTATCACGTAGTCCGAGAGGATCGCGAGGAGGTCGTTGTAGTCGCCGGCGAAGGTGAACGCCACGCCGTCGTCGAGATTCGTCGGGTCGACCACGCCCTCCGTGTCGAGGTCCGACGCCGAGAGCGAGTCTCTGGTGTGGACGGTCACGCGCTTGCCGCCTCGCGAGAGCAGCGAGCTGATGTCCTCGAGGGCGACGAGTCGCCCGTTGCGGATGATGCCTACCCGGTCGCAGACCCGGCGGACCTCGCCGAGGACGTGCGAGGAGAAGAAGATGGTCTTGCCGGCCTCGCGCTCCTGCCGGAGAAACGAGTTGAACGCCTCCTGTTTGAGCGGGTCGAGCCCCGACGTCGGCTCGTCCATGAGCACGAGGTCCGGGTCGTGCATGAACGCCTGTACGATGCCGAGCATCTGCTTGTTGCCCGTGGAGTACTCCCGGATCTTCCGGTCGAGCGGCGGGTCGAACATCGTCAGCATCTCCTCGCGGCGCTCGTCGCCCTTCAGGCGGGCCTGGAAGTCGAGGAACTCCCGACCGGTCACGCTCTCGTCGAACTCGGGGTCGCCCGGGAGGTAGCCGAGGTCGGCCTTCGCCTCGATGAGCGCCTGTTCGTCGCGGACGTCGCTGCCGAGGACCCGCGCGGTGCCGGACGTGGGGGACTGAAAGCCCATCAGCGTCCGGATGGTCGTGGTCTTCCCCGCCCCGTTTGGCCCCAGATATCCGAATATCTCGCCCGTCTCGACCTCGAAGCTCAGCGAGTCGTTCGCCACGACGTCGCCGTACGCTTTCGTGAGGTCCCGCACCTCGATGGCGGCCATACCGTATCCTTCGCTCTCCGTGGGTAATGTCCTTTCCCCAGACACTGACACGTCTTCCCACGCCGGGACGGCACGCTCCCGCGCCGGTTCGGACTGCCCGCACGCGCCGGTTCGGACTGCCCGCACGCGCCGGTGGGGGAATTTCCCCGCGGTCGGGGCGGCTCACCCTCCCGTGGACGTCTCGATTCGCCTGAACTGCGTCCACGGCGACTCACCCGACCGGTACACTTATCGACCTCGTCGCGGTATCGTTTTTCCACTCCGGTCGGTTCGTGACCGCTTCTGACGCCACTTCCTCCCGTCGCGACCGCCGACCGAACGACCGCCCACGAACACCGAGAACGAGTCATCGGCCCCGAGTGAACGCAGAGGCAGGCACGTGCCACGAGACCCACACCCCGACCCCGACGACGAACCGACGACCGAGGACGCCGCACCGACCGCGGGAGACGCCGCCCCGTCGACCGGGGAGACGGAACCGCCGACGATTCCGTACCGGACCGACGATTTCACCCACGAGGCTCCCGACGGGACGTCGCTCGCAGTCCGCGTCTTCCGCCCGGAGGGCGGGAGCGACCTGCCGGTCCTCCTCCAGCGGACGCCCTACGGCAGGCCGGACGGGCCGGAGGGCCTCGGCGTCGCCGCGCCCGCACTCGACGCCGGATACGCCGTCGCCTACGAGGACACCCGCGGACGGGGCGACAGCGGCGGCGAGTTCCTGCCGTGGGTCCACGAGGCGGGCGACGGCGCCGCGACGGTCGAGTGGCTCGCAGACCGGCCGTGGTCGAGCGGCAGCGTCGGCACGTACGGCGGGTCCTCGCCGGGGCAGGTCCAGCTCTTTCTGGCCGAAGCGCGCCCCGAGGGACTGGCCGCCATCGCGCCGATGTTCTCCCCGAGCGACCTCCACCGCGCCGACTTCTTTCAGGACGGCGCGATGAGCGCGATGACCTTCCTCACGTGGTCGCTCGGGGACGCCGTCGCCGGCCACACGGTCGACCGCCTCCGCCGGGAGGGCCGCCTCGACGACGAGACGGCGGAGGCCGTACGTGACGCCCTCGGCGACGCCCTCGACCGGCTGAAAGCGACCGCCTGCGACCGGCCGCTCGCTTCCCTCCCCGAGCGCGTCCTCGCGGACGTGGGTCTGCCGGACGGCCTGACTCCCGGCGACGTCGTCCCGCACTGGGAGGCGTGGACGTCGCGGCCGACCTACGACGAGTTCTGGCGGTCGTTCGACCCCGAACCCGACTACGATCGGATCGACGTCCCGGGGTTGCACGTCACCGGCTGGTACGAGCTCTGCCAGCAGGGGACGCTCGCGAACTTCCGCGGTCTGCGAGAGCGCTCGCCCGCCCCGCAGCACCTCGTCGTCGGCCCGTGGGCCCACCAGGACACCGGGGGCGAACTCGGCGGCCTCGACTTCGGCGACCACGCGAGCGCCGACGCCTACGGCGTCTGGGAGACGCACCTCGCGTTCTTCGACACCTACGTCCGGGACGAACCGCGGGCGCCCTTCGACGCCGACGGTCGGCTGGTCGACACGCTCCGGACGACGGTCCGTGACGGGTGCGGCGGTAGTCGGTGGACCCGCCACGACGACTGGCCGCCGAGAGACGCCCGCCGGGAGCGGTGGCACCTCGGCAGTTCCGGCGCGGCGGCGACGGACCCGGACGACGGCCGGCTGTCGCGGACCCCCGGCGACAAGTTCGAACCGGCGGACTCGTGGGTCCACGACCCCGCGGACCCGGTGCCGACGCGCGGCGGGCCGCTCTGCTGTGGCGACGTGGACGCGGGGCCGCGCGACCAGCGGGAGATCGAGCGCCGCGACGACGTCTGCACCTACACCACGCCCGCGTTCGCCGCCCCGGTCGAACTCGCCGGGCCGGTGCGCGCGACGCTCACCGTCGCCACCACGGCCCCGGACACCGACTTCACCGCGAAACTCGTCCACGTCGCCGGCGACGGCCCGGCGTACAACCTCTGTGAGGGGGTCAGGCGGGCGCGGTACCGGAACGGGCGCGACCGGGAGGACCCCGCGCCGGACGGGCCGTTCGCAGTCACGATAGACATGTGGGACGCCCACCACCGCGTCCCCGCGGGCGACAGACTCAGACTCGAGGTTGCGAGCAGCAACTTCCCGCGCTTCGACGCGCACCCGGGAACGGCCGACCCGTGGCGGGCGACCGCGGCGGACGAACGGCGGGCCGAACAGACGCTCTACCACGAACGGGACCGCGAGAGCGTCCTCGAACTCACCGTCAGGTAGCGAGGGTCGCGACCGGCGGGGCGCTTTCGAGAACCGAACCCGAACTGCCTTTCTCTCCCGGACCCAACGGTCGGCAGATGCAGCCAGACGACGGCACACTCGACCGGCGCAGTTTCCTCAAGGCGGCCGTCGCAACCGGGGGCGCGGCGGCCCTGAGTGCCTGCCTCGAGTGGACCAGCGAACCGGTCCCGACGGGCGTCTCCGACCCGTCGACGCTGCCCGAACGACAGCACGCGTGGAACGACTCCGTGCGGACCGACGAGTACGGGAACGTCGAACTCCCGAAGCACCAGACGCTCCTCTATCTGACCCTCGACGGCGAGGGTCCACCGGGAGCGGACGCCCGCGAGACGGTCGAGGCGGCGCTCTCGACGCTCGACCGGGCCTACGAGCGGAGCCACGAGGGACTGCTCTACTCCGTCGGCTACTCGCCCGCGTACTTCGACCGGTACGACCGGTCGCTCCCGGACTCGGTGGACCTCCCCCACCCCCGCAGGCTCTCGGACTTCGAGGACCCCGAGTTCGACGAGCAGGACGCGCTCTTGCACCTCGCGAGCGACCGGGCAGCCGTCGTCCTCGAGGCCGAGGAGGCGCTGACCGGCGACCGGGAGACGGCGAACGGCGTCGACGTGGCCGCGAAACTGAGCGACGCGATGACCGTCGACGACCGCCGGACCGGGTTCGTCGGCGCGGGACTCCCGGCGAAACACCAGGACGTGAAGGGCATCCCCGACGGGGAGCCGGTCCCGGAGAAGTCGCCGCTGTTCACGGGGTTCAAAGCCGGGTTCAGGGGCAATCAGGCGACGGAGGACTACGTCACTATCGACGAGGGGCCCTTCGCCGGCGGGACGACGAAGCACCTCGCCAACTACCGCCAGCGGCTCGCGGACTGGTATCAGGAACTCGACTACGACGAACGGGTGATGAAGATGTTCAGCCCCGAGCACGTGGCGGAGGGACTCGTCGAGGGCGTCGGCAACAACCTCGGCGACGCGAGCGGCGTCTCGTCGTTCCTGACCGGTCTGGCCGAGGACGCCCAGCAGTACGGTCACGTCGGCCACGCCCAGAAGGCCGGGCGGGCCAACCGCGACGAGGACGGCAACGTCCGCATCCTCCGGCGGCACTTCGAGTCGACCGACGACGACGTCGCCAGCCTCCACTTCCCGTCGCTGCAGGCGGAAATGTCCACCTTCGAGGAAGTCCGGCAGGCGATGAACGGCACCGACCTCACCGGAAACCCCGCCATCCGTCAGCGCGTGAACAACGGCATCCTCGAGTACATCTTCGTGCGCAAGCGCGGGAACTTCCTCGTCCCGCCGCGTCGCCACCGCTCTCTCCCCGCCCCCCGGCCCGATTGAGAGGGCCACCGCTCCGAACCGGGTTGTCAGGGCCACCGCTCCACACCGGGTTGTCAGGGCCACCTCGCACTCCCCGCTCCGAATCCGAGTGACCCCCTCGCCACCTCTGCAACCCCGACAGACGGCGTGGAGAGGGGCGCTGGGCGTTCTCACATGTCGAGAATCGCCCCGTTCGATTTATCACGTCGGCCTGTAGTAACGGCCATGGCTACGAGTACGAACGCCGACCAGTCCGGCGGGATTCGGGCCGTCGTCTCTGTCGGGTCGCCGGGTGGGTGTCCGGCGGCGGCGGCGTCCGAGGCGGCCGGCGGGACCGTCTCGGAGGTGAACCGCTCTGTGAGAACGGACGGGTGCGTCGTCGAGGACTTCACCGTCGACGCTCCCGACCGCATCGACGACGAGGGCCTGTCGGAGGTCTACCGGATGGGACACCGGCGGACCTACCGCTTCACGCGCGAGACCGAGGCGCCGTGCGTCTGCGAGGCGGTCGAGGAGCTCGGCGTCCCCCTCGCGGACATCCGCGCTCGCGCCGGGACGCTCGAACTGACGTTCTTCGCAGACGACGTGGACGTCGTCCGGGACGCAGTCAGCCGACTCCGCGGGGAGTTCGACGACGTGTCGGTCCGCTATCTCAGTCAGGCCGGCGAGGGCGGCTCGCGCGACCTCGTGATGGTCGACCGGGACCGGCTGACCGCACGCCAGCGGGAGGTCCTCGAGACGGCCTACGAGATGGGATACTTCGACTACCCGAAGGGGGCCAACGCCGCAACCGTCTCCGCGGAGCTCGGCATCGCCACCTCGACGTTCATCGAGCACATGTCCGCCGCCCAGTCCAAGGTGCTGGAAGCGGTCCTCCACTCGTAGGCTCGCACCCCCGTCCGGAGCGTCCCCGCGTTCGCCCCGGTTCGGCAGTTCGGGGTCCGGAGCGTCGTCCCTCCGCTATACGACGGGTCCCCCATTACACGGCTACACCTGTGATAAGGACGCTCACGAACGTGTTCAGACGCCCGTGTGCCTCACTCCCTCGACCCGACCGGAGACCGGGCGAACCACTGCGGCAGGCGTGTGGGGTGCCGTCGGCGCGGTTCACTGCCGACCGGAGACCGTCTGCCGGGTCCGTTCGCGACTGTCGTCGCCCGCAGCGAGGCGTTCGGCCGTCGCCCGCGCGCTCCGAATCCGGCCCGGGAGGCCGGCGCGGTCGGTGAAGTTCGTCTCGAGGTGGACGCCGTCGGGGAGCTCGAGGTCGTCGAGCGCGGTCCACGAGGTGTCGTAGGCGGGCATCCCCCGCGGGAGGCGACGGACGCCGAGGGGCCGGGCCGCACAGCCGGTCACGCGTTCGAACTCCGCGACGGCGACGTCGAGGAGGCGGTCCTCGCCCCACTCGACCATCGCCGGCGTCTTCGCGCCGCCGAGAAAGCAGGTGTAGACGCCGGCGTCCTCCCCCGACCGCACGGGGCCGTCAGCGCCGGTCGTCGACCCCCCGTCCCGGCCGAGCAGGTGGTGGTTGAACGTCACGCCGAGCGTCCTGAAGGGCTCGTCGAACTGGATCTGGTACCCCGCGGCCTCCCGGTCACAGTCGGCGACGAGGTAGGCCAGCACCATCGGGTTGTAGGTGAGGCGGACGAGGCGCTCGGCGGCGTCGGGGGCGACCGCTTCGAGGAGCGCCGCGCTCACGTCTGCCGGCGTCGTGACGACCACGTCGTCGACGCGGTACTCGCCGCCGGGGACGTCGAGGAGGTAGCCGTCGCCCGCCTCCCGAATCGCGTTCACCGGCGTCTCGAGGTGGACGTCGTCGGCGTGGGCGTCGGAGAGCGCCCGAGGGAGCGCCTGCATCCCCGACTCGAAGGTGGCCACCGGAGGGCGCTCGCGTCCGGTGAGCGCGGATTTGACCGCCGACTTCAGCACCGAGAGGAGGAGACTGTCCGAGAAGCCGACCGTCCGGAGCGCGCGGGCGAACGAGTGGCGGACGTACATCTCCTCCGGGCGCGACCCGTAGAGGCCGCCGTAGAGCGGGCCGAGGTAGTAGTCCGCCACCTCGTGGCCGAACGCCCGGGTGAGATATCCGGCGACCGTCTCGTCTTCCCGCGGCGGGTCGGTGAACGGTTCGAGAAACACGCGGGCCTTCCCGCGCCAGGAGAGGAGGTCGGTCGTGAGTGCGACCGACGGCGACTGGGGGACCTCCCGGAGTTTGCCGTGGTGGTAGACGAAAAGCGGGAGGTCGGCCGCCTCGCGCACCTCGCGCTCCAGTCCGAGTTCCTCGACCAGCCCGGCGACGCCCGGCGTGAGGCGGGTCCGCTGGGGCCCCGCCTCCACGACGTAGCCGTCGACCCGGTTGCTGCGTACCATCCCGCCGGGTTCGGCGGTGGCCTCGAAGACGACGCTCTCGACGCCGCGCCGGGCCAGTTCGTGGTGGACGGCGAGTCCGGTGACGCCGGCGCCGACGACGCCGACGGTCACGGCGCCGCCCCCGCGCGTCCGGATTCACCGCCGCCTCGGCACGCTCGCTCCGGTGCAGGCTCGCTCCTGTCGGTCATCGTCGGCGATAGGGACCCGACGGCAACGAGTCTGCTCCCGTGATTCCGCGGGATTTTAAGTACGGTCGGATGACGGCGTGGGGGCGGTTGGCACGCGCGGTCGGGGGAGCGGTGACACTTCCCGGGACGTGGGAACGGCACCGGACGCTAACTGCGTGGACGACGTACCGGCGGCCATGGACGAGAACATCGTCGAGATACCGGTCGACGGCGTGACGCTCGAGGGCGACCTCCGGGTTCCCGCGGGGGCGACGGGGCTGGTCGTCTTCGCCCACGGGAGCGGGAGCAGTCGGAAGAGTCCGCGGAACAACTTCGTCGCCGAGACGCTCAGGGAGCGCCGCCTCGGGACGCTCCTGTTCGACCTGCTGACCGAGGAGGAAGACCGGGTGTACGAGAACCGGTTCGACATCGCGCGCCTGACCGACCGCCTCGTCGCGGTGACCGAGTGGGTGAGCGACCGGGGGGACCTCGCGGACCTGCACGTCGGTTACTTCGGGTCGAGTACGGGCGCGGCGGCCGCACTCCGCGCGGCGGGACGCCTCGGCGACGAGGTGGGGGCCGTCGTCTCCCGCGGCGGTCGGGTGGACCTCGCCTCGGAGTCGCTCGGAGCCGTCACCGCTCCGTCGCTGTTCGTCGTCGGCGGCGACGACGAGCAGGTCCTCGAGCTCAACCGCGAGGCGTACGAGCAGTTGACCTGCGAGCGCGAACTCTCGGTGGTCGCGGGCGCGGGGCACCTCTTCGAGGGACCGGGCGAGCTAGAGGAGGTCGCCGGCCTCGCGGCCGACTGGTTCGAGGACCACCTCTGACCGGCGAGTCGGACAGCCCCCACCGGCCGGCGAGTCGGACAGCCCCCACCGGCCGGCGAGTCGAATCACACCGGCGGCGTCGCCCGCGACCTTACCCCGGCAGGACGAGGTTGATGAGCGCCACCACGAGGCCGGCCAGCCCCATCCGGACGCCGGTCACGAACCAGTTGAGTTCCGCGACCGACCCCATGTACGCGCCGAACGAGAAGAGGAGGCCGATACCCACCGCCACCGCGAGCACCGTCGCCTGCGCCATCGTGAGCACGGACCCCTCGAAGAGGTACGGTGTGAGCGGCAGGAGGATGCCGATGAGCGGACCGAGGCCGCTCGTGACGGCGTTCACCACCCGACCCGCGTACTTTCGTCGCTGAATCTGCGTGTCGTCGAGGTCGGTTATCATCGCCCGCTCGAGGTCCCGTATCTCCGCGCGCTTCTCCGCGCGCTCTATCTCCCACACGCTCCAGACGCCCGAGGTACCGAGACCCACGGCCGCGCCCACGCCGATCTTCACGACGGTCAGGCCGTCCGGGACGCCCGAGAGGAACGCCCCCATCGCCACCCCCACGCTCGTGAGCGTCCCGTCGAACCCGTTCGAGATGAAGTACCGACGGGAGATAGAGCGGACCTCCTCGCGGGCGAGCGCCGCGCGCAGGTCGTCTAGCACGACGGCGACCCCGCCGGTGTCGAGAGCGCGGCCCGACCGCGCCGTCCGCTGGCTGTCCGGCACGCGACACGCGTCCGGTCGGCACCCCCGACCGCGCTTCCCAGTCGTGACCACATGTCGCCTCCCCAATCGCGTGCGAGTGGCATGAGTGCTGTGGGTCCACCGGCTCGACCGGCGTCCGCGTCGGTGGGCCGGTCCCGAACCGCGGCCGTGGGTCAGTGACGGACGTGTCGGCCGAGGCCGGCCCGAGCGTCGCTTGCGCCCGAATCACCAACCGGTGTCACACGGATGTATTCGCACTCGTTTCGATAACAGATATGTACTCTGGTAGATTCGAACGGCTCGTCGGCGTATCTGGAAATCGCACGGTGAAGCCGTTCTCGAAGGCGAGATACACAGAAACAGCCGATCCGTCCTTCGAGACGGAGAACGGAACGTCGAACCACCGCATCGCAAGATAGCAGGGTGTACGCTCCTTTCTGTCGGAGTTCGCTCGTTCTATCGCTCCGTCGTCGCTGAACGAATCGTAGAAGACTTATAGGAAATCATAGCTAATAGAAAGTTCGAATACATACGTCTATCAGTCCGCTCTCTCCGGCTCATCGCTCCCTCAATCATCCGGGACGGACGACGATCCCGGAGGGGCGGGATTACATCCATAGGTGTGTAACGGAAGTCGGCGACGGACCGAACGACGCGTTCGACTCTGCAGAACGCACCGTGGGGCTCGTTGGCGTACAGCAGGCGGTCGGGACCGGACGGTGCGGGAGACAGCGCGAGCGTCACTAGGAGTACTTGACGTTCAGTTCGATGGCGTTCGCGGCGCTGACGACGATGTCTGCGATCTCGTCGTCGACCATCCGGCTCGCGGGCGAGGAGATGCTGATGGAACCGCAGGCGACGTCGTTGTCCGGCTGGATGGGAGCGGCGATGGACCGGAGGCCCATGAGCCGCTCCTCCTCGTGGACGGCGAACCCCTGTTCTCGAATCGTCTCGAGCTCCTCGAACAGCTCCTCCTCGTCGGTGATGGTGTTGGGAGTCGCCTTCGGGAGGCCGTACTCGTCTATTATCTCCCGCACGCGCGGCTCGGGCATGTGCGCGAGGATGGCCTTCCCCTGTGCGGTGTAGTGGAGGTGGGTCCGGTGGCCGACGTAGGTGTCGAGGTCCACCGCCTGGTCGCCCTTCGACCGGTAGAGGTAGACGCCCATGCCGTTCTCCTCGGTGAGGAGGTTGGCGACCTCGCCCGTGTCCACGGCCATCTGTTTGACCTTCGGCTTGGCGATCCGGTACAGCTTCATCTTGCTCCGCGTGTGGCCGCCGAGATCGAGGAACTTCAGGCCGAGTCGGTAGGCGTCGCCGTCCTTGACGACGTAGCCGTTCTCCTCCAGCGTCTTGAGGTGGTTGTGGACGGTGCTCTTGCTCATCCCGAGTCGCTCTGCGAGACGGGTCACGTACCCCCCGTCGTCCTCCTTGAGCGCCTCGATTATCCGGAGCGTTTTCTCCGTCGTTCGCACCGAGTTTTTGGCCCGTTCCGGCATGATTTCTCCCGTTCAACCCCAATTCGCGAGTCGCGATACATAACTCTACCCCCCCAGAACATCCCCGCTCGTGAACACGTGTGCGTTCTATCGTACAGAACAGGCGTTTTTCTGTGCGGAACAGCGGTTCGGAGAGAGAGAACGGAGAATTGCTGCGCCTCGAATCCTGAGATGGTATTCCACGTATCTGTCTAAGGTGTCTAAGGAACCTTATCGAGATATTCTCGTTCAGTATGACAGAATTCGGGGCAGAACGCGATTCTACCGTCAATAATTGCAGAAATCTCGACGGCGAGAGTGACCGGCACCCGGTCACCCCTCGCTCTGGACAGTTCTCGTTCGCGGTCTGGACAGCTCTCGCTCGCGGACGACCGTCCGCCCGCGTGACCCCCGGGCGTCTGAACCGTGTTAGCCGTCCACAACAGTTAAGTGCACGACCTACTCACCTTCCGGACAGCCCCAACGTAGGTGGTCAGTATTACTAATTACGGATTCGTCATCGACAACCGGAAATGCATCGGATGTCACGCGTGTACGGTCGCGTGCAAGGCCGAGCATGACGATCCTATCGGGGTGAACAAGACGTGGGTAAAGTACATCGAGAAGGGGGAGTTCCCGAACACGAACCGGAACTTCTCCGTGATGCGCTGTAACCACTGTAACGATTCACCCTGTACGGACGTCTGCCCGGTAACGGCACTGTGGGAACGCGAAGACGGCATCGTCGACTTCGACTCTGAACGCTGCATCGGCTGCAAGGCCTGCATGCAGGGGTGTCCCTACGACGCCCTGTACATCGACCCCGAGACGTCGACTGCGGCGAAGTGCAACTACTGCTCGCACCGCGTCGACGCCGGACGGGAGCCCGCCTGCGTGGTCGTCTGTCCGGAGGACGCCATCATCGCAGGCGACATGGAGAACCCGGACACGGAGATCGCGGAGACGGTCTCCCGGCAGGAGGTGCAGGCTCGAAAGCCCGAGAAGGGGACCGAGCCGAAGCTGTTCTACGTCGACGGCGACGAGGGCAGCACCACGCCCGGGACGACGGGCCGCGAGGAACATTACATGTGGAGCGACGCTCCCTCGGACATGGAGGTTCAGGGCGCGAACCAGGAGGACTTCGACCTCCAGAAGGCCGCCGAGTCGCTCGCCGACTCGAACGTCACCTTCCACGGCAACGACTCGGGGAGCGCGGCGGACACCCGGGCCGACGGCGGCGAGTTCGCCTCGGCGTCCAGTCCGGCCACCGGCGGCGACTCCGGCGACGGCTGTGCCTGCGGCGGCAGTTGCGGGTGCAACGACTCCGCGGACGTCGCCTCCGACGGCGGCGTCGCGAACGCGGGTTCGCGCGCCTCGTCGGGCATCGAGTCCGACGGCGGATACGACACCGCCGCACAGGGCGGCGAGGGATCGTCCTCGCGGACCGCGAAGGCGTACGAACTCCTCCACGAGGAGGCAAAGCGCGTCTACGACATCGGCGAGTCCCACTACCGGTCGTGGGGCTGGGAGGTCTACTCCTACACGTGGACGAAATCCATCGGCGCGGGGATGTTCTTCGTGCCCGCGCTGCTGATGCTCGCCGGCGTGGTCGATCCGAGTGCGAGCGTGATGGGCGTCAGCTCGCTCGTCTCGCTCGCGTTCATCGGCATCACGACGTTCCTGCTCGTCATCGACCTCGAGCAGCCCCAGCGGTTCCACTGGGTCCTGCTGCGTCCCAACTGGAACTCGTGGCTGGTGAAGGGTGGCTACATCCTGACGCTGTACGGCGGCTTCCTGACGCTGATGCTCGTCGCGTGGCTGCTCGGCTTCGGGAACGTCCTGACCAACCCCGCCGTCCTGTTCGTCGGCTCGGTGCTGGCGGCGGCGGCGGCGGTGTACACGGCGTTCCTGTTCAGCCAGTCGAAGGGGCGGGACCTCTGGCAGAGCCCCGCCATGCCGCTGCACATGTTCACGCAGGCGACGATGGCGGGCGCGAGCGCCACCGCGCTGACCGGCCTCGCGCTCCCCAGCTTCGCAGGACTCGTCGGCCCCTCCGCGTTCGCGCTGGCCGCGGGGCTCGTGACCCACGCGGTGCTCATCGCGTCGGAGATATTCACGCCCCACCAGACCGAGGACGCAGAGGAGGCCGCCGCGCGCATCACCCGCGGCGAGTTCCGCTCGGTCTTCTGGGGCGGCGGCATCGTCGTGGGCGTCCTGCTCCCGCTGGTTGCGCTGGCCGTCAGCGCGAGTGCGGGAGTCGTCGCGGCCGCCGGCGTGCTGACGCTCGCCGGCCTGTTCGCCTTCGAGTACTGCTGGATAACCGCACCGCAGACGATATCACTCGCCTGAACCATGGGACACGGATACCAACTCAGCAAGATAGAGAAGTTCGCTGAGAGTCTGGGGCTCCTGTCGAAGCGGTCGACGGGAACCACGAAGCAACAGCAGGGGTCCTCGAACGAGGTGACCCCCGTCGTCGAGGAGGGACACCTGACCGACTACCCGGACCCGGAGGACTGGCACAACTGGGTCGAGTACGAGTCCTCCGGCGAGGTCAGGGAGTACTCGGTCGTTCCGACCGCCTGCTTCAACTGCGAGGCAGGGTGCGGGCTCCTGACGTACATCGACAAGGAGACCGGCGAGGTCCGGAAGATCGAGGGCAACCCGGAGCACCCGGGGAGCCGCGGCCGCAACTGCGCGAAGGGACCGGCCACCGTCAACCAGATCAAGGACCCACAGCGCATTCTCTACCCGCTCAAGCGCGCCGGCCCGCGCGGGAGCGGCCAGTGGGAGCGCGTCTCGTGGGAGGAAGCCATCGAAGACATCGCCAGCGAGATGCGCGAGACCATCGAGGACGACCGCGAGAACGAGATCACCTACCACGTGGGTCGACCGGGCCACGAGGGCTCGATGGACCGCAACATCAACGCGTGGGGGCTCGACGGTCACAACTCCCACACCAACATCTGTAGCTCGGGCGCTCGCACCGGCTTCGCGCTCTGGCACAAGTACGACCGGGCCAGCCCGGACTTCGCCAACGCGGAGTTCATCCTCCTGCTGTCTGCCCACCTCGAGTCGGGTCACTACTTCAACCCGCACGCCCAGCGCATCATGGAGGGGATGCAGGACGGCGGCGAACTCGCCGTCGTCGACCCGCGCCTCTCGAACACCGCCGCGATGTCGGACTTCTGGATGCCGAGCCAGCCCGGCAGCGAGGCGGCGATCCTGCTGGCCTGCGCGAAGATAATCCTCGACGAGGAGATGTACGACGCGGAGTTCGTGCGCCAGTGGGTGAACTGGGAGCAGTTCATGGACGAGGAGTACCCCGACCGCGAGCGCACCTTCGAGGAGTACATCCAGGTCCTGCGCGAGATTTACGCGGACTTCACGCCGCAGTACGCCGAGGCCGAGTCCGGCGTCGACGCCGGCAAGATAGAGAAGGTCGCCCGGAAGATCGGCACGGCCGGCGACCGCTTCGCGAGCTACATCTGGCGGAGCGCCGCCTCCGGCAACGAGGGCGGCTGGCAGGTCTCGCGGACGCTCCAGTTCCTGTCGGTGCTGGTCGGCGCCGTCGGCACGAAGGGGGGCACCTCGCCGAACGCGTGGCACAAGTACGAGCCCGAGGTGCCGAAAGAGCCGCCCCGCCAGAAGCTCTGGGACGAGCTCCAGCTCCCCAAGGAGTGGCCGTTCGCCCACTACGAGATGAGCCAGCTCCTCCCGTACTTCCTCAAGGAGGGGCGGGGGAAGATATCGGTCTACTTCACCCGCGTGTTCAACCCGGTGTACACGTACCCCGACGGGTTCTCGTGGATCGAGGCGCTCACCGACGAGGACAAGGTCGGCCTCCACGTCGCGCTCACGCCGACGTGGAACGAGACGGCGTACTTCGCAGACTACGTCCTCCCGATGGGACACAGCCCCGAGCGCCACGACATCCAGAGCCAGGAGACCCACGCCGGAACGTGGGCCACCTACCGCCAGCCCGTCCTCCGCGAGTACGCAGAGCGCGAGGGCGAGGACGTAGACCGGACCTACGAGGCCAACCCCGGCGAGGTCTGGGAGGAAGACGAGTTCTGGATGGACCTCTCCTGGAAGATGGACGAGGACGGCGAACTCGGCGTCCGGGAGTACTTCGAGAGCCCCTACCGCGAGAGCGAGGACGGCGACCCGGCCCAGATGACCATCGACGAGTACTACAGGTACGTCTTCGAGCACGAGGAGAACCTCGTCGAGGAGGCAGAGCGAAAGGACATGGAGCCGCTCGAGTACATGAAGATGCACGGCGCGTTCCAGGCCTCCACCAACGACTACGAGGTCCACGAGCAGTCGGTCGACGAGTCCGTCCTGCAGGAGGAGGACGTCTACGTCGACGAGTACGACACGGTCCGCCGCGTCGACGACGACTGGGACGTCGAGGTCGAACTCGCCGACGACCAGCCCGAGGACGACCGGTTCACCCGCATCGAACTCACCGACGACGTGTGGTTCGAATCGGAGGTGGAGGGAGTCCTCGTCGACGGCGAGCTCAAGAACGGCTTCCCGACGCCGACCGGCAAACAGCAGTTCTACTCGAAGACGATGGAGGAGTGGGGCTGGGAGGAGGACAAGTACAAGCTCCCCCACTACATCAAGTCCCACGTCCACCCGGAGAACCTCGACTACGACGAGGGCGAGATGGTGCTGGTGCCGACGTTCCGGCTCCCGACCCAGATTCACTCGCGCTCGTCTAACTCGAAGTACCTCGAGGAGATATCCCACAAGAACCCCGTGTGGGTCCACTCGAAGGACGCCGAACGCCTCGGACTGGAGACCGGCGACCTCTGCCGGGTCGAGACCGAGATCGGCTACTTCGTCAACGAGGTGTGGGTCACCGAGTCCATCAAGCCCGGCATCGTCGCGCAGTCTCACCACATGGGCCAGTGGAAGATAGACCGCGACGGCGAGCAGGGCGACTACGACGAGGGCGGCGACCCCTACGGGAAGGTCACCGTCGACCTCGACTCGGACCAGAGCCAGTGGGGGATGCGCCAGAAGGAGGGCATCAAGCCCTTCGAGTCCGACGACCCCGACTCGGGACGGGTCTGGTGGACCAAGGGCGGCGTCGCCCAGAACCTCACCCACGCGCCCCACCCCGACCCCATCTCGGGGATGCACTGCTGGCACCAGAAGGTGACCGTAAAGCCCGCGAAGGAGGACGACTTCTACGGCGACATCTACGTCGACACGGAGCGCTCCTTCGAGATATACGAGGAGTGGGTCGAGAAGACCCGCCCCGCACCCGGGCCGAACGGCCTCCGCCGGCCGAAGTGGCTCAAGCGGCCCATCGCCCCGCCGACGGAACCCGGCGACGACGACGCGTGGTACGTCGACGGCCCCATCGGTCGCTCGGAGCGCTGGGACGTCCAGAGCCAGTCGCCGATAGAGGAGAGTCAGGCGGACGACTGAGCGCCCCCGGGCGCTGAGTCACCCCCCGGCCGTCGGTCGTCGGACGACCACATCGATTCTCGCGTGCTCTCGACGGAACCAGCGCGGACGCTCCCAGTGCGGACGCTCCCGGCAGCGACGACGACTACAGCACCAGCGTCGACGCCGCGGTGCCGTCCTCGAAGGCGGGCCACAGTTCCGTCAGACGCTCCCTCGCGCCCTCGGTGGCGACGAACGCGGCGGCCCGACTCGCGGCCGCGACGGCGAGGTGGACCACCGCCGACTCGCCCGGAGAGACGGGCGGGCGAACGTACGCCTCCGCGGCCGTCACGTCCGCGCGGGCCGAGAGTTCGTCGGCGAGTCGCTCGAACGCCTCCGCCGGCTCGCCGCCGCCCCCGGACGCCCACTCGTCCGTCGTGCGCTCACCGGGGACGACCCCCGGGGCATCCGTCTCGGCGTCGTCGGCGAGTGCCGTGCCGGCGACAGCCTCGGCTTCGGCGACGGCGTCCCCGCGCGCCGCGTCGAGGACGTCCGTGGTGACCGCGACGACGGTGCCCCGGTCGCCGACAGTCCCGGCGAGCGTGCGGGCGGTGTGGAACGGCCGCGCGTCGTCGACGGCGTCCGCGTGCATCTCGACCGACGCCCCGTCCGCGGTGTCCCCGACGGCCGCGACGACGCGCCCGCCGACCGCCGGACAGTCGTCGGGGTCGGTGACGAACGCCGGAATCAGCGCCGACGAGAACCCCTCGACGACGGCGTAGTCGACGCCGTCGGAGGCGAGTTCGACCAGCGCGTCCCGGAGGGCGTCGGTCTCTGCGCCGCCCGCGTCCACCTCCGTCTGCTTGCCTCCGTCGCGTATCTCGAAGGTCGTGGTCGGCGTGACGCCGACGACGTCGCTCGCGCCCGCCTGCCGGTGCCGGTAGGTGTCCTTGCCCGGTTCGTCCACCTCCACGTCGTGGTGTATCGACTTCACCGTCGCGACGCGGCCCCGGTCGCGGAGTGCCGGCACCAGGCGCTCGACGAAGGACGTCTTGCCCGTGTCGCTGTGCCCGACGACGCCGATGACCTGCATGCCCCCACTTCGGCGAGGGGGCTGATGTAGGTTGTGCGACGGCCTCGCGGGCGGCCGGGACGACGAGCGGCGGGTCGTGCGACGGCCCCGGGATTCGCCGTAAGCTATAATGCCCCACGAAAGGCAGTTAGCCGTGCTATCCCATGACACTGGATGGTGACTACATCGGCGACTGGCGGCAGCTGGACGACACCGCCTCGGACGAATCAGACGGCGACCCGGACGTGACGTTCCTGCACGTGAGCGACCTCCACGGGCAGATCACGCCGGGCTATCAGGTGTACTACGACAACCCGAAGTCCCGCCCCGACTTCGACTTCGACGGGGGGGACAAACTCGTAAAGAAGGGAGGGGGGATTCCGCTGCTCTCGGCGAAGATAGACGAGGTACGCGAGTACTACGACGACGACGTCCTCACGCTGATGAGCGGCGACACGTTCCACGGCACCGCGGTGACGACCTACACGCTCGGGAAGTCGATGCTCGACCCCATCAACCGGCACATCCAGCCCGACGCGTACGTCCCCGGCAACTGGGACTACTCGAACGAGGCCGTCGAGGACGGCAACATGGTCGAGCTGATGGAGTCGCTCGACTCGACGGTCCTCGCCAACAACCTGCTCGACTGGGACACCGAGGACCTCATCTTCGACCCCTACACGCTCACCGACGTCGGTGACCTGACCGTCGGCATCGTCGGCATGACGAACGTCTACGTCGACCGGATGATGCCGCTGTTCTACAAGGAGAAGTACAAGTTCGCCAAACACCCCGCGCTGCTCGAACGCTACGCCGCGAAGGCCCGCGAGGACGGCGCGGACGTCGTGGTCGCGGTGTCCGAGATCGGCCTCCAGTGGAAGGTGCAGGCCGCGAAGGACGTCGAGAACGTCGACGTGATGTTCTCTGCGCACACCCACGAGTACACCCACGAGCCCATCGTCGTCCCCGAGACCGAGACGCTCGTCGTCGAGTCCGGCATGGGCGACGGCCTCGGGCGTGTGGACCTCCGCGTCCGCGACGACGGCGAGGTGGAGTTCCGGCACAACCTCTACTGCCTCGTCGAGGACCACGAGTACACGCCGGAGCCCGACCCGGCCGCACAGGCGACCGTCGAGGAGGTCCGCGAGCCGTTCCTCTCGGAGGACGTCCACTACGAGCGGGGCAACGGGACGCTCGATACGCCCATCGACACCGTGGTCGGCGAGACAGGGAAGCCGCTCTACCGGCAGTCCTTCCTCGAGAGCGCGTGGAACACGCTCTACAACGACGCGCTCAAGGAGTACTTCGACGCCGACATCGCCATCTCCCACGGCTTCCGCTACGGGTCTGCGATACCGGAAGGCGAGATAACCCTCGGGGACCTCTACACGTTCTTCCCCATGACCGCGCCCGTGGCGAAGGGCGAGGCCTACGGCCAGCAGATCATGAACCACATGGAGGAGTTCCTGATGGACAACTTCACGCCCTACGTCTACGACCAGGAGGACGGGCGCCTCCGGAACTACTCCTCGAACGTCCAGGTCACCGTGGACCCGACCGCAAAGCGGGGCCGCCGACTCGTCGAGATGACCGTCGACGGCGAGCCGATGGACCCGGACGAGTCCTACACCGTCGCCACGCTCCGGCGCCCGGGCGACCCGAAGCGCGACCTCGGTAACTGCGGCTTCCCGTTCCGTGACGTCCACGTCGAGGACGGGACCATCCCCGTGGACGTCCTCGAGGGGTACCTGCAGGACAACTCCCCCGTCGACTACGAGGTCATGGGCCTGGTCGACACGCCCGACGACGGCGGTGACGTCCAGAACACGCCCGCCGACGGTCCCTACCCGCACATCCAGCCGGGCGTCGACTACGCGAACGGCGAGGAGTACTGCGAGGTCAGTATGGTTCCGCAGGGCAACCGCTTCCTCGACGAGGCGACGAACGAGAAGCGCTGAGGCGGCGGTCGTAATTCACCGGGGTGACGAGCGACGACCGGCTCGCTTCGATCACCGTGGCCGTCGCGTCGGTTCAGTTCGTTTCGACCGTCGTGGTGGTCACGTCGGTTCAGTCCGCTTCGACCGCCGGGGTCGTCACGTCGGTTCAGTCCTCGTCGCCGGCCGGCACGACGATGATCGGGACGCCGCTCGACCGGACGACGTCGCTCGTGTTGCTCCCGAGGTTCGCGAGCAGCGACGTGCCCTTCCGGGCCATCACGACGGCGTCGACGCCGCTCTCCTCCGCGTGGGTGACTATCTCGCGCGCGGGGTTGCCCTCGCGCATCTCCGTCGACACGGTGACGCCGTCGGGCGCTATCGACTCCAGTCGGGAGAGCGCGTCGCTCCCCTCGCGTTCGACCGCGCTCGACACTTCTTCGGGCGGTTCCGGCGAGGAGGCCGCCGGGATGATGTCCGAGACGTTGTTGACGTAGAGGCCGACCACCTCGGCGCCCTCGTCTGCGGCGAGATTCATCGCCCACTCGACCGCACGCTCTGACGCTTCGGTTCCGTCCGTCGGCACGAGGATGCGCTCCAGCATGGGTGATAGACGTGTGACTCGACTGTTAAACATTTCCCCGGTGTCCGCGGCGCGCGGCAGACCGGACGTCTCTCGCAACACTGCCGGTAGATATGGGGGGTACACCCGATTCTACTCGCTGAAG
>JBDGSQ010000088.1:0-1852 GCA_042217455.1 Haloferacaceae archaeon
GCCGTTCATCCTGTCGGCACCGTATCTCGTCTACCTCGCGATTCTCTTCGTGGTTCCCATCGCGTACCTCTTCCTGGTGAGCTTCTACATCAACGAGGGGTTCGGGAGCATGCGGCCCGTGTTCACGTTGCAGAACTACGTCCACATCTTCACGACCCAGATATACATCAACGTCATCGTCAACACCGTCCAGATCAGCGTGATATCCACCGTATTCACGGTACTGGTCAGCTTCCCGATAGCGTACTTCATCGTCTTCTCCGAGTACAAACACTCGAAGACCCTCATCCTGCTGGTCATCTCACCGATGCTCGTGGGGAACGTGGTCCGCGCGTTCGGGTGGTGGACGCTGATGGGCGAGGCCGGACTGATAAACCAGTTCCTCGGTCTCTTCGGGATGCGCTACACGTTCCTCAACACGAAGACGGGGCTCGTCATCGCGATCTCGTCGGTGCTGATGCCGTTCGTGATTCTGATTCTGATGAGCGTCCTCTACACGCTCGACCCCGAACTCGTCGACGCCGGGTACAACCTCGGGGGAAACCACCTGCAGACGTTCTCCTACGTCACCTTCCCCCTTGCCCTCCCGGGGATCTTCGCGTCGTCCATTCTCTGTTTCGTCCTGACGATGGGGACGTTCGCGACCGCGGTTTTCGTCGGGATGCCGCAGATTCCCATGATCGGCCCGTTCATCTACGTGACGGCGAACAACCTCAACTGGCCGCTCGCGTCGGCCCTGTCCTTCGTGCTGTTGTCCATCTCGATGGTTCTGGTCGTCGTCTACGCGCGCGTCGTCAACCTCGACGCCCAGGCGAGTCGCGGGGCCGCCGACACCGAGACCGGTCGCCGCAAGCCGTTCCGTCTCAACGGCGTCCTCAACCGGCTGGACATGGGTCACAACGTCGCCGGCCGGTCCCTCTCGACGACGCTGATGGGGGTCATCCTCTTCGTCACCTTCTTCTACCTGCTCATCCCGGTCCTGTTCGCCATCCAGATCAGCTTCAACCCCTCTACGGCCTACGCGTTTCCCCCACCGTCGCTCACGCTGAAGTGGTACGCGTCGGTGTTCTCCTCGGGGGCGTGGATCTCGTCGTTCGTCACCAGCTTCCAGTACTCGATCCTCGCGTCGGTCATCGCCATCGGACTCAGCGCTCCGACGGCCTACGCACTCAACCGGTTCTCGTTCCCCGGCAAGGAGGCGCTGCAGGCCGGCACCTTCCTGCCGCTGATGGTGCCACAGATCATCCTCGGCCTCGCGCTCCTGCTGTTTATGAGCAAGATTGGGTTCGTCGGGAGCGTCCTCGGCCTATCGATCAGCCTCGGCGTCATCGCGAGTCCCTACGCGGTCCAGACGATGCTGGCGACGATGCACAACTTCGACAACACGGTCGAGGAGGCCGCGATGAACCTCGGAGCCGACGAAATCCAGACGTTCGTCCGCATCACGCTCCCCGGCATCCTCCCGGGCATCCTCACGGCCGCGATCCTGACGTTCATCGTGAGCTACTCGAACCTGACGATCAGCGTCTTCCTGCAGGGCGCCGGCACCGTCCCAATCCCAGCGCGAATCTACTCCCAGATGCAGTACGGCGCGAGCCCCTCGATAGCCGCCGTCGCGACTATCAACATCTTCCTCGTGCTGGTGGCGGTCGTCATCGTCGAGCGCTACTTCGGCGCGGCCGAAGCGCTCGGCTTCACCGGACAGTGAGATGCCTCGCCCCACGCAGGGCGTTTCTGCGGACGCGAACGGGCGATGTTCTTCGCGATGAGCCGTCGACGCGAGTGACGTCTGCGGCACCGGCGACGACGCGGTCGACAGCGAGAGTCACAGACTGCGGAGACGACGGCGAAC
>JBDGSQ010000088.1:1952-25309 GCA_042217455.1 Haloferacaceae archaeon
CAGACTGCGGAGACGACGGCGAACGTCCAGACGGGCGTGAAAATCGGCAGGCGGTGCGACTGCGACGACCTCGATCACACCGGGACGATTAGCTCGTCGATGTCCCGGGGGTAGTACGTCAACCGCTCTGCGCCGTCGTCCGTGACGAGCACGGTGTCCGAGTGGCGGAACCCGCCGACGCCGGGGACGAACAGCGCCGGTTCGACGGTGTACAGTTCGCCCGCCCGGAGCGTCCCCTCGTACCCGACGTCGAGGAAGGGGCGCTCGTGGAAGTCCATGCCGATGTTGTGGCCGATATGGTGGTGGTTGTACTCGGTCACGCCGTGGGTCTCGTAGACGTCGAGGACGGCCTCTTCGACGTCGGCGTAGGGGACGCCGTCGGCGAGCGTGTCGATGGCCGTCTGCTGGGCCTCCCGCATCACGCCGAACAGCTCCCGCTGCTCCTCCGAGGGCTCGCCGACGAACATCGTTCGCTCCAGCTCCGTCTCGTACCCGCCGACGGTGGCTTTCACGATGGTGACGATGTTGTCGCCCTCCTGAATCCGGTTGCCGGTGTTGACGCTGTGGGGCCGGTAGGTGACCTCGCCCGTCGTGAACCGACACGAGATGGGCGACCCGCTGGCCTGCATCCGGTACTGGTCCCCGAGCGAATCGAGCATCCGGGCGGTCGCCTCCGCTTCGATCTCGCGGGAGAGCGTGACCGGCCGCCGACCCACCTCGATCTGGTTCTGGAGCAGGCGGTGTGCGAGGTTCGCCCAGCGCGACGCCTCCCGTATGAGCGCCACCTCGTTGTCGCTTTTCACCTCCCGCATGTCGGTCGTGTACGATTCGAGCGAGACGGACCCCGTGACGACGTCCGAGAGCGCGGGGCCCGCGTACCCGTTCCGTGCGGGACTGCCGTCGCTGTCGGCGGCGATGTCGCCGCCGGCGATGCCGAGGTCGCGGCACATCTCCGCGACCAGTTGCATCGGTTCGTCCTGCGGGTAGTCGAAGTACGTGTAGACGTCGTCGATCGCGAAGTCGTACCGGTCGACGTGGTCTTCCTCCAGCTTCGGGACGACGACGCGCGTCTCCTCGCGGGTCACGCCGAGCACGAGCGGACGCTCCGTCGGCATGTGGAACAGGCCGCTCGCGTACTCGACGGCGAGGGCTCCGAACAGGACGACGCCGTCGTACCCGTCTGCCTCCGCGCGGTCTACCAACTCGTCCTGACGACTCTCAAACTCCGCTCTCGGAATGGTCAACTCGAGCATCGTCTGATACTCGGTAGCACCCGTATTGGTTCCGCCATTGTCGGAAATTGTTGCCGGTTCGGTGTGCTTGAGAGTGGCACGCAGTAAACGGTGGAGACGATGACTCGAACGGGAGCGCCGAGATGAGCGAGTACGAACTCGTCCTGCACGGCGACGTGTGGGACGCGGTGAACGGGCTCCGCCCGGACAGGTGGGTCGCAGTCGACGGCGGCGACGTGCAGGGGGTGTTCGAGCGCGAACCGGAGTCGGCGGAGACGGTCCACGAGGTCGCGTTTCTGACGCCGGGGCTCGTCGACATGCACGTCCACCTCGTCTGGGACGGGAGCGACGACCCCGTCGCCACGCTCCGGGAGCAGTCGCTACCGGAGACGGTCGTCGAGGCGACCCGGAACGCGCGCGCGGAGCTCGCGGGCGGCGTCACGACGGTGCGGGACCTCGGGAGCACCGACGACGTCGCCGTCACGGTCGCCTCCGCGATAGCCGAGGGGAAGATTCCGGGGCCGCGCACCGTCGCGAGCGGGCGCACGATTATCATCAGCGGGGGCCACGACCCGTTCTGGGGCATCCACTCCGACGGCGAGGACGCGGTCCGGTCCGCCGTGCGGACGCTCCGGAGCCGGGGCGCAGACCTCATCAAGGTGAGCGCCACCGGGGGCGTGTACGGGCAGGCGGTGGGAGAGAAACCGGGCGCGAGCGAGCTCTCGCTGGCCGAACTGGAGGCCATCGTCGACGAGGCGGGCCGGTTCGGCCTGCAGGTCGCCGCCCACGCCGTCGGGCGAGAGGGGATACGGAACGCCGTCGAGGCCGGCGTCGACACGGTCGAGCACGGGAACCTCATGGACGCCGAGACGCTCTCGCTCGTCGAGGAGCGCGACGTCGCCCTCGACCCGACGCTCTTTACCTACCGCAACATCGCCACCAACGACGCCGTCCCCGCCTACGCCAGAGCGAACGCGCAGACGGTCTACGAGCGGCACGGGGAGGTGTTCGAGGAGGCGCTCGAACGCGACGTCCGAGTCCTCGCGGGGAGCGACGCGGGGTCGCCGGAACTCCCCCACCCGAGCCTCCACCGCGAACTCGAGTGCATGGTCGAACTGGGACAGGACCCCGAGGACGCCCTCGCCTCCGCGACGTCTCGGGCCGCGGCCCAGCTGGACAGGCCCGAACTGGGCGTCGTCGAACCCGGGACGCCCGCGGACCTCGTGGGCTTCGCGGGCGACCCGCGAGCGGACATCTCCCGCGTCGAATCGCCCCCGCTCGTCGTGAAAGGCGGCGTGACGTACCGGTCCCCCTGAGCGGCAACGTGGAGGCGCGCGCCGGGACCCGCCGCGTCGGGCGTGGATTCGACTGGACCGAATCTCGGCGGCGACGAATCGATGATGTCGGTTTTCATAGAAATATTCGATAGAGTGTGTAAACAGGTATTTTCGGCACGGTCTCGTTCCTCTCACAGTAGATTACTCCGAAACCGGCTTTTCAGCGCGATATCGACATGATAGCGATGAGTTCTGGTCGTGAGCGAGCGAGTGAGCTGTGCAAATTCCGAGGTCGATCACAGATCCCGAAATAAACGGATTTCCGCCGATAGAGGGAGTTTGAACGTGTTCAGGTGCGCACAGCGAGTAAACGATACTATTAATGATATGTTAAAAGTAAACTATGCACTGAAACATTATGATATCGGCGTCGCCGAGACGGTAATCCGACACCGGGTGTCGCCACTACCAAGAGATTTGAACCGCCGGAGCGAACGGGTCCTGTGACCGAAGAACGTGCCTTCGAGGGGTGGGACGACGTCGACTCGACCGGCGGAGCCGACTCGTTCCGGGACTACCTCCAGACGGTGACCGGCGTCGAGAGCGTGCGGGCCCTGAAACGGCGCAGTTACGAACTCCTGTCTCCGGCGGCCGGCGAGAGGCTCGTCGACGTCGGCTGTGGCACCGGCGACGACGTCGGGACCCTCGTATCGGCGGTCGGCCCGGACGGGGCCGTCGTCGGCGTCGACAACAGCAGCGAGATGGTCGAGACGGCCCGGGAACGGGCGGGCGACGAGAGCGCGGTGTCGTTTCGGGTGGCCGACGCCGAGTCGCTCCCGTTCGATGACGACGCCTTCGACGGGGCCCGCGCGGACCGGGTGTTACAGCACCTCGAATGGCCGCGGGAGGCGTTCGCCGAACTCTGCCGGGTCACCGGACCGGGCGGCCGCGTGGTCGTGACCGACTCGGACTGGGGGACGCTCGCCGTCGACGCACCGGAGGCGGAACTGGACGGACTCACGGCGCGGATACTCGACCCCGAGTGGTCCTGCGCCCGGAACGGCCGACTCGGCCGCCGACTCCGGCGCTGGGCGGCAGACGCGGGGCTCTCTGCCGTCGACGTCGACGCCGGGACGATCGCCGTCGACGGCTTCGAGACGGCCGACGAGGTGCTGGGTCTGACCGGCCGCGTCGAGACGATGTGCGAGGCGGGCGCGCTCTCGGCCGAGGAGGGCGAACGGTGGCTGGAGGCCCTCCGGGAGGCCGACGAGTCGCACCGCTTTTTCAGTTCGCTGAGTCTCGTCACCGTGGCCGGAACCGTCCCGGACGCGTCCGAGTAATCGGCCGCGCGAGCGGCGACCACTCCCTGGCGTCCTCAGGACTCCCAGTTGTGGAGGGCGTCCCGGAAGATGTCCTCCACGTCCGCTTTCGTCACCGGACGCGGGTTGCACCGCAGGAGTCGCTGCTGGGTCTCGACGGTCTGTTCCGCCAGCCAGTCGACGTCCTCCTCCGTGATGCCGGCGAGTTCCGTCAGCCCGCTCGGCAGGACGTTGAGGTCCTGCTGGAGGCGGACGTACTCGGCGCGGGCCTCGTCTGCGGCGCGGCGCGGGCTCATGCCGCTGGTGTCGGCGCCGAGCATCTCGGCGACGCGGGCGAAGCGCTCGGGGTCGCTCGCGGCGTTGTACCCAAGCGTGCTCGCGGGCGTGAGGGCGGCGATGGTCTCGCCGTGGTACGAGTGGTACCGGTTCCCGACCGGATAGGCCATCGCGTGACAGAGACTCGCGCCCGCCGTGAGGCCGGCGATGGCTCCGAACAGCGCGCCCTGCAGCATGTTCGCGCGGGCGTCGAGGTCGTCGCCGTTGTGGACCGCCTTCCGGACGCTGTTCGAGAGGAGGTCGATGGCCTTCTCGCTGAACAGCTCCGTGAAGTCTGTGCGACCCGCGTACACCGGTCTGCTGGCCGGGTCGCTCGACCGCATGAGGTCGTCGTAGGCGTGGGTCGTGTACCCCTCGATGGCGTGTCCGAGCGCGTCCATCGCCGTCTTCGCGGTCATCTCCGGGGGGAGCGTCGTCGTGAACGTCGGGTCGAGGACGGCGGCGTCGGCCCGGACGTGGTTCGAGGAGATGGCCTCCTTGATGTTCTTCTCCTCGACCGAGAGGATGGCGACCGGCGATATCTCCGCGCCCGTGCCCGCCGTCGTCGGCATGAGGATCAGCGGCTCGCCGGACTCGGTGAGCGCCTGCCCCCGACCGGTCGGCTCGGCGACGTAGTCGAGTATCTCGCCGCCGTTGGCGACGATGGCGCGAGTGGTCTTCGCGACGTCCATACAGCTCCCGCCGCCGAGACCGACGTAGAAGTCGTACCCGTCTTCGCCCTTCTCATCGCGGACGAACGAGATGCACTCCTCGACGTTCTGAATCGGCGGTTCGCGCTCGGTGCCGTCCCACACGTCCACGTCGTAGCCCGCGTCCTCGACGTGGTCTGTCACGCGCCCGGCGTGACCGAGGTCGACGAGCGTCTCGTCTGTGACGAGCAGGCCGTGGGCGCCCTCCGCGACGCCGAGGTCGGCGAGCTGGAAGGAGAGTTCCTCGACCGCGTTGCGGCCGAACCGGATCTGCGGCATCTGGACGTGCCAGACCGTCTCCGGTTCGAGTTCGTGCTCCGGGGCGGAGACGGAGCGTTCGTAGCTCACGCTCACCACCCCCCGCGAATCTCCTCGAACTGGTCGGGGTCGTGCCCGTAGACGACCTGCGCGTCGTGGGCGCGTTCCAGTTCCCTGACGCGACGGAGGCTCTCGTACCACTCGGTCTTCCCCCAGAGGAGGTTCGCCCCGAGCGGGACGTCCTCCTCGTAGTTCGGCCCCATGTACACCTGGTCGCCGGTGAAGACGACTGTCCCCTCGCCGTCGAGGTGGATCATCGTCCCCGTCAGCCCCGGCGTGTGACCGGGGAGCCGGACGAACTCCACGTCCTCGAAGTGCGTCTCCCGGTCGCGGTGGAGGACGTGCCAGTTCAGGTCGTGGTCGAAGTCGTCGAGGATGTACGCACCGCTGCCCTCGTCGGTCTTGGCGCTGTAGTACGCGAACTTCAGTTCCTCCTCGTGGACGAACACCGGCACGTCGGTCCCGTCGAAGAACTCCAGACCGCCCGCGTGGTCGAGATGCAGGTGCGTCTGGAAGACGTAGTCGATGTCGTCGATGCTGTACCCCGCGGCTTCCAGGTCGTCGTCGAGGCGGTGTTCCCGCACGTCGTACGGGTAGAACGCCTGCTTGAGCCCCTCCGGCCAGTGGCCGTCGAGGGCCTCGTGGTGGGACCCTGTGTCCCAGAGGATGGTCCCCTCGGGGTGGTCGATGACGAGGTTCCAGACCGGTATCTCGCTGTAGTCGACCTCCGGGTTCTGGTTCGCTTTCGTCCCGAGGACGTGACCCTCCATCATGTAGTTGTAGTCGCACTCCAGCGTACCCCTGTCGAGAACGTCTACGGTGGCATTAACCATGGGTCTCAACCCAACATGATTATTAACCGTCATTTATATTAGCTCTTGGGACCGGACAGCGACGGGACAGGTACGCTCACTGACCGTCGAGGGGCGGCCGTGAATCGGCTCACTCGGCGCGACCGACTGGCGAGTGAAGCCGGTGACAGTCAATCCGTTGTCTGGTTAATCGCCCTTTACCGGCGTGCAGCGAGGCGCGTTCCCCGATCGCTGGAACCACACCCCACAGTTTACTACCTCACCGCCGACTGTAGGGTGGGTGCGTCCACATTCCCTCCGAACCTGACACCGTAGAGCGGGTCGCCGCGTCTCTCCCCGTGTGGATGGGAGCAGCGGGCGTGATCGCGCTCTTCCTGTTCGCGATTCGCCTCCTCGGGACGGCCACGAGTGCGCTCTCGCCCCTCATCGAGTCGGTCCTCGGGCAGGTCCTCGTCGGCGACGTGTCGTCGCTCGGCGTCGCCTGGCTCGCCTCCTACGCCCTCGGGAACGGGTCGGTGGTCGCGGCGCTCGCGCTCTCGCTTTTCTCCGCGGACCTGCTCACGCCCTCGCAGCTGTTCATGATGGTCGCGGGGTCCCGACTGGGGTCTGCGGCGGTCGTGCTGTTCATCGGCGCACTCGACTGGGTGCAGAAGCGCCGTCTCACCCTCGAGGAGTCGCTCCACTTCGGGCTGCTCGCGTTCGTGCTGACCGCCTCCGTCTACCTGCCCGCGACGGTCATCGGATACGTCTCCGTTCCGTGGTTTCGCCCCCTGCTCCCGGTGGTGTCACCGACCCGAATCGGCGTCCGCTCGCCGTCAGTGTTCGAACCGCTCGCCGCCTCGCTCACCCGTCAGTACGGCGCGGGAGTCGTCTTCCTCCTCGCCATCGCGCTCGTGTTCGCCAGTCTCGAACTCTTCGACAGGGTCTTCGACCGGGTCGACACCGATTCGCTCCGGTCGAACTACCTCGTCTACCTCGACTCGCCGTGGCTCTCGTTCGCCGTCGGCCTCCTCGTCACCGGAGTCACCACGAGCGTCGCGTTCTCGCTCGGCGTCGTCGTCCCGCTGTTCAACCGGCAGTACGTGACGCGCCGGGAGATAGTCCCCTACGTCCTCGGGGCCAACGTGGGCACCCTCGTCGACACGCTCGTCGTCGCAGTCGTCCTCGAGTCGCCCGTTGGCGTCTCGACCGTCCTGCTGCTCGTCGTCCTGTCGGCGCTCCTCTCTGTCCTCGCGCTCGCCTCCTACGACGCCTACTACGGCGCCGTCGAGTCGACGCTCGACGCGATTCTCTCGAACCGCGCCGTCTTCGCGCTCGCCCTCACCGTCCTCGTCGCCGTCCCGCTCGGACTCGCGTTCGTCCAGTGAGCGGCGCGGCGACTCGCCGAAACGGATCCAGACGTCGACGACAGGGACGGGGAAGACGCCGGCGGCAATCGGACGAGGAAGACGCTGGCGGCGACCGGACGGGGAAGACGCCGGCGGCATTCAGACGGTGACGACGCCGACGGTGACCGGAGGGTGCCGTGGTGACGCGACCCACGGGCGAACGAGACCAACCGCGTTATAAGGCTCGCTCCGGAGGCAACGGTATGGGCTTCGGAAGCTACGACGAGTCAGAACAACAGCGTCAGAACGGCGGCGACGACGAGGAGGCGGACGGCGTCAGCGTCCACGAACACGACCACGACGGGACCGTGAGCGTCGAGTCGGACGTCTCGACCGACGACCTCGTCGCCCGCCTCGGCGAGATGCGAGACGAGGAGTGATAGTCCGGGACTCTCGCGGCGACGGCCTCACCGCCGCCGGGAGAGAACGGCAAGTGCTATAGGAGAGACCGCTGACATCGACGCGATGGCCGACGTCATCAGCTCATCGGTAGACGGCTATCGGGTCGAGAACGACTTCGACGGGGGGACGCTCGTCGTCGACCCGGAAGACGAGTCGACCCCCTCGCCCGTGGAGAATCTGCTCGCTAGCTACGGGTCGTGTTTCCTCGCGGCCCTCCGAATCGCCGCGATGCAACGCGGCGTCGACGACCTCGGCCGCGTGGACGTCGTCGTCGACAGCGAGATGGACGACCACCTGTCCTCGATTGCGTTCGAGATTCGCGTCGAGGCGGCCCTCGACGAGGAGGCGGCAGACGCGGTGCTCGACCGCGCGACCGACCTCTGTCACGTCCACCACGCGGTGCGCGACGGGCTCAGGGCCGACCTCGAACTCGTCACCGACGCGTTCTAGCGGGCGCAGCGACCGTCCGAGCGTTCGCGGCGGCGCTACTGGAAGTCCTCGATGAACCGCTGCGGGACGTATCCGAGGACGGTCTGGGGGAGCGCGGCGACCAGTCGCTCTGCGATGTGCACCATCGGCTTGCGGAGGAGCACGTACACGGCCGAGACGCCGAGTGCGGCGAAGACGGCGAGTTCCACCGGACCGTCGAACGCGACGACGCTCGGGGCGGCGAGGACCATCGCCACGGCGAGGTCCTCGGGCGCGCCGTCGTACCGGACCCAGCGCTTCGGTGCCAGCCACCGCCCGTTGAAGTGGTCGTAGACGGCCCGATCGGAGGTGCCGCGCCACGGCTTGAGTTCGAGGCCGCCACCGAACATGTCGCTCACGGAGTGGAGCGCCGCCGCGGCGAAAAAGAGCGCGACGGCGGCGGTCACGGGCGTCCACGTCGTCGCCGCGACGGCGGCGGCGACAGCGGCCAGGAGCGAGTAGTACACCGGGAAGTGCAGCGTCTTCCGGTGCCCGGCGTACAGGTCGAAGTCCGGGAAGAGCCCCCCGAGCGCCGCCGCGACCACGGGGAGGGTCGCGTAGTCGCCAGTCACGATGGCGACGACGGCGGCGAGTACGAGCCCCGCGAGGGCGTGGGTGGTGGCCATCATCGGAGGGTCGTACGCGGTCGAGTAGAAAAACGCTGTCGTGGGAGACGGTGCCATCCACCGACCGGTCCGAACGGCTCCCGTTCGACGCCCGATTGCCGCCACAGTCCGCGCCCTGATGTCTGTGGAAACGCGCCGACGTAGCTCGGTTGCGGCGACCGGGCCGCGTTCGGGACGCGAGGTCAGCACGGGATACAGCGCGGTAGTGCCGGTCGCTCGGGAGCGACAGCGGGAACGACCGTCGCTCGCAGTCCCGAGTTCGACCAACGTCGTTATCAGGCACGCGTTGGTCTAGCCGCGTTATGTCTCTCACTACAGACACCCTCCTCTTCGGAATCGTGTTGCTACTGGCCGCCATACAGACGTCGCTGCCGACGACGGAAGGCGGGAGGAGTTTCCTGCTCGCGGGGCTCGGTATCGCCGTCCTGGCACTGCTGGGGAGCGTCGTCGAGTCGATTATCCGTGCAGGGTCGGAAGCGACAGACGGCGACCCCACAGAGCGATAGGCCACCTGTCGCCGGGGGGCACCTGTCCCCGCCTCCCTCGTCGAGAGCGCGGGAGCCACTCGCCGACGAGGGGCCCGGGTCACAGCGCGCTATCTGTCGGCTACGGGGGATTTCGACGCGGCCGTACTCCGTCGGTCCGGACGGGGTGACCCGACCCCGACGCCCCAGACCGTCGGGAGAGACGTTATGGTACAGGGTGACGTACTCTCCGGACATGAGATTCATCGTCGTCGGATACGGCCGCGTCGGGTCGCGGACGGCGCGCATCCTCCACGAGGAGGGACACGACGTGGTCGTCGTCGATCGAGACGAACTGCGCGCAGACCGGGCGCGGAAGGCCGGCTTCGACGTCGTCGTCGGCGACGCGAGCAGCGAGTCGGTCCTCGAACGTGCGGGGATAGACGAGGCAGACGCCGTCGCGGGCCTCACCGGCGAACTGACCGTCAACTACGCGGCGTGCATGCTCGGGAAGGAACGCGGAATCCGGACGGTGATGCGACTCGACGAGGACTACCGGACCGAGATATACGAGCAGTACGCCACCGGCGTCGACGAGATCGTCTACCCCGAGCGCCTCGGCGCGGCGGGCGCGAAGACGGCGCTCCTCGGCGGGAACTTCAACGCCATCAGCGAACTCGCGGAGGGCCTCCAGCTGACGGACGTCCACGTCCCGGAGGGAGCGCCCATCGTCGGCGAACCGGTCAACGGCCTCGACGTGCCTCACGCTCGCATCTACGCTCACGGGCGCGAGCGCGAACCGATGGACATCCCGCTGCCGGCGACGAGAATCGAGGCCGGCGACCGCCTCGCACTCCTCGTCGAGAGCGGCTACGAGACGGACGTCAGGCGATCGCTCCTCGGCGAGAACGACGGGTGAGCGACCCCCGACCCGGACAGACGTGGGCGACCGGCGACGCCCCGAGACGACTCTCGACGCGGAGAGGAGCGTGTGTCGGAACGGTGCCGAAGGGGGGAAAACGGCACCGGTCCGGGGTGTCAACAGGGAGTGGGGAGTGCCGGGCGCGCGGGTGGGAGGATGGGAACTGAGGCCGCTTGTGCGCGCCCATCCGATGCCTCGAAACGGTTCAACTTAAATCCACGTCAGACGACTGTCGGCCGTCCGAGAGACGGTCCGGTGCGTCCGCGGGGAGACCCAGTGTGGCGATTCCGACCCTGAGACGGCGATATCTCGGAGCGCGTTCGTTCGTGACAGGTGTGAAAACTGTCCACGCAGCGGGAACGGAACACGCGCCGGGTGCGACGGACACCGGTCGGAGGCGACGACGGTCACCACCGCGCTCCGAAGCGGGGCTGTCGCCGTCGAGCACAGACGCCTGCGTTCACTCGTTTTGCGGCCACGACATTCCCTGCGGGTCCGCCGGCGGTTCGAGCGGACTCCGGGGCAACTCGGCCGGGACGGACGGTTCGTTGTACGGGCGCGGTGCCACGTCGTTCGGCCCGTCGGAGTAGAACAGCGACGCGAGCAACTGAATGTGCCCCCGTCCGACGCAGAGTTCGAACTGGCCGCCGCCGTACATGGTGATGTCGTGGCTGTCGCAGTACTCGATGGTCTCCAGCAGCGACCGGACCGTCCCGAAGCGCGACGGCTTCACGTTGCACCACCGGGGCGGGTACGGCCGGTCTCGAACGTCCTCGACGCCGTGGACGGGGGCGTCCCACGAGAGCCTGTCCGCGTCCGCTTCGAGGAGGTCGGCGACGCCGTCCGAGACGGCCGGGTCCTCGACGACGGCGTCCGGGAACGTCTCGAAGACCCGCCGGTAGCGGTCCGGGTCCGGCGACTGGTCGACGTCGGTCCCCTCGTACTGGCTCTTCAGGTCGAGAATGCGGACCGCGCCGGTCGCTGCAAGCGTCTCGTAGGTCTCCTCGGTCCACTCGTCGGTCGGGTCGAGTTTGAACTCGCAGTCCGGGTTGACCGCGAGAATCTCCTCGACGCGTGCGGGGTCGCCGCCGGCCAGTCTGGTGCTGGCGACGAACCGGACCGGAGACAGCTCCCGGTCGAGGGCGGCAGCGAGGTTCGTGTCGTTCTGCCGGAGGGCGAGGTCGAGGGCCGCGCTCTCTATCCCCCACCGGCGGTAGTTCCGGAAGGCCTCCCGCCCCGGGGGTTTCGTCGGGAAGAGGTCGACGTCCGCGAGCGACCGGGAGAACTCGTCGAACGTGTACTCGCCGGTGAGGTCGAACGCCGGGGGCTCCGGGAGGGCCTCGTGGTCCTCCGCGTCGTAGGTGACGTCCTCTCCCGCGCCGTACTCGCCGTCGCCAGACAGCACGAACGTCGATGTGACGCGCGTGAAGTCGCTCGACGTCTCGCGACGCCGAGTGGTCCTGTCGGTCGACGTTATCGTGAGCGAGAGGTCCGCAAGGCGGTCGTAGAGTGCCATCACTCCCCGCCACGGACGGCAGGCGGGAATACCCGTCGGTCGCCGGGTGCCTCGCCGGTCGCCCGAGGTCAGGTGGTCGTTCGATGCCTCGCCGGTCGCCCGGTGCCCGCCGGTCCCGCAACCGACCGCAGCGCGCCCGACCGCCGTCGAGTGGGGGTCTCCGGCGAGCCCGACAACTGCGAGAGGCCGACGACCGCAACCGCCAACTACCCGCACGGCGTTCGATTCGACAGCGATGGATTACGACGCCGTGCTGTTCGACAACGACGGCGTGCTCGTCACGCCGCCGGCCCACGAGACGCAGGCCGAGGCCGCGCGCGCTGCCTTCGACGAGGTTGGCGTCGCGGACCCGGCACAGCGACACGTCGACGACGTGGTCGGCGGGGTGACCGTCGAGCGACTCCGGGACATCTGCGCCACGTACGGCGTCGACCCGGAGGCGTTCTGGGCCGCCCGGGAGTACCACGACGAGCAGTCCCAGTTCACCGAGTTCCGTGCGGGCAACCGGGAGCGCTACGACGACGTGTCGGCCCTCGTCGACATCCAGCAGCGGCGAGGCGTCGTGAGCAACAACCACCACAGCACCGTCGAGTTCGTGCTCGACTTCTTCGAGATGCGACCGCTGTTCGAGGCCGTCTACGGCCGCGAGAAGCGCGTCGACAGCCTCCGACTGAAGAAGCCGAACCCGCACTACCTCGAGCGGGCGCTCGCCGACCTCTCGGCGGAGTCGGCGCTCTACGTCGGCGACAGCGAGAGCGACGTCGTGGCGGCCCACCGGGCGGGGATGGATTCGGCCTTCGTCCGTCGACCCCACTGCCGCGACGCGGACCTCGCTGTGGACCCGACCTACGACGTGGCCTCGCTTCACGACGTCGTGGACGTCGTCGCGAGGCGTACCGACGCGTGAACGACAGCTTCCGACGCGGACACTGTCCGGGCGACGTGGGGAACGCGACGCCGCGCGTTCGGTGCGTGGCGCCCCCGTTCAATTTCGCCGAGTCGTCGCCCCGCTCGCCTACGCCTAGTCGTCGCCCCGGTCGTCGAGCGCGTGGTAGACTGCCCGGACGGCGAGCGCTCTGCGCACGTGCGCCGTGATTCTCCCGTCCAGCTCTCTGCGGAACGTCTGGTCGACGACGGCGTGGACGGTGAAGTAGAGCCCCGAGAAGGCCGCGAAGAACCCCGACACTCGCACCAGTTCTCGGGTCAGCGTGACCGGTGCATCGAGGAGTGTGACGGTGACGACGGGCCGGGGAGGGGAATCGAGCAGGTCGTTAACGACTTCGCCGGGGATCATGAGCAGTCCGAAGACGACGAAAAACAGGAGCATGACGAGTGTCACCACCGACACGTAGCCGAGAAAGCCGTACGTCGCCAGGAGGAGCACGTTCAGCCGCTCCGTCTCGGTGAGCGGCGGAATCTCCGACGGGTCGACCTCGATCGTCGCCGCCAGCTGGCTCGCGGGCGAGTCTTCGCACAGCTCCCGAATCTCGGCCGGCGAGTCGAAACTCGACCGCGTCTCGAACTCCGCGGCCACGCCACGGTACAGGAACACCAGCGTGGTACACAGGAAGAACGCGAGGAGCGCCAGATACCGGACGAGCGGCATCGTGTTCGTGCTCTTCCACGCGTTCCCGTTAAACAGGAGGAACGTGATGGCGAGAAACAGCACCGGAAACGTCCGACCCACCAGTCGCACCGCCAGTCCGATGCGCTCGAAGACGTGGCGGAAGTTCCCGGTCGTCATCGGAACGAGGCCGTAGCTCGTCGCGTAGTAGAGGACCGCGAGCAGGGCGGCGTTCCCGAGGACGGTCAGGACAGCGACCCGCGGACGCCCGGACAGGACGTTCAGGACGGCCGGGCCGAACAGGAAGACGGCGAGTTCCACCGGACCGACCGTCCCGGGCAGCCGGAAGGCGGGGCGTCCCTGCGCCCGGTTCGCCGCAGCGAAGAGACCGACGAGCACGAGAAACAGCGCGAGGCTCGCGGCGACGTTCCGCCACAGCGGCCACGTCCGGTTGAGCGTGGCTGTCACCGTGACGAGAAACGAGAGCGTCAGCACCGGAAGCGTGCGGGGGAGGACGTGCCCGGTCACAGTGTAGCCGTCGATGAAGTGCGGGAGGCCCTGGTCGACGAACCACCGTTCGATCTCGTCTGTGGCGTCGGTCGGCGACGTTCCCCTCCGGACGCTCTCGGCCGTCGAGGAATCCGTGTTCATCGTTTCTGCGCGTGCGAGCCGGTATCGGGCCGTCGAATGGCGATTCTACAGCCAGCCGCGACGGTGTTTGTTATGAGCCATGAAGCAACCGCCAAGGCGGGATTGAACGACCGAAACGTCGAATTATCCGGGATTCGCGTCCCTGCGTCCGCTGACGGAGTCGTCCACGCCGGTCGCGGAGACGTCGACGCCGGTCGCTCGAATCGGGATGGCAGTTACTCGAATCGGGATGGCGGTCGTTCAAATAGTGACGTCGGTCGCGGGAGCCGGGTGCCAGCTACAGAGTGTGGCCGGCGGTTCGCTCCGGGGACCGGAACCCGCCGCCGTCACCGACGACGCGCGTCTCGGTCCGCTCGCTCGTGGACCACGTAGCCGTCTGCTTCGAGCGCATCGCGGACCGACGATTCGAGGAGCGCGAGGCGGTCTGCCGGGAGCCGCCCGACGCTCGGGTCCCGCTCGCGGAGTTCGACGTCTCGTCCGCCCGCCTCGCGGAAGCGATACCGGAGGCCGTAGCTCTCGCCGTTGTTCCCGTAGGCGACGACGGTCAGGTAGGGCGCGCCCCGGTAGGTGCGGTCGCTCACGGCCCCGCCGGAGGCGGCACCCGCCTCGTCGCCGACCTCGACACGTCCCTCGTCGCCGACACCGGCGGCCGTCTCGTCGCGGGCGGCGCGGCCGTCGACCCGGTGGACTGCGACCGTCTCGAACGCCGAGAGGTCGGTGGCGACGTTGCCGACGACGAGGCCGCGCTCCAGCGTCTCGCGGTCCCACTCGCGGACGTCGCCGGTGACGACGTGCTCGCCGACCACCCGCTCGGGGCTGATTTCGGTCACCCTCCACTCGGCCACGCGGGGCGAGGAGACGTCGCGGGCGGCGTTCTTGATTCGGTCGCCGACGCGGACGCCGTAGTACGCCGGGCGTCCGGCGCGGCGGGCGACGCGAACAGCGTCCGGCGCGAGGTGGACGCTGACCTCGCTCCCGCCGAGGGTCCGTCGCTCGATTCGCGTGTACCTGTCGCTCGATACTGAGGTCACGGTAGTCATTCGCTCGCAGAGAGCCTAACCCTTTCGTCGGGCCACCGCTCGACGACGCCCCGGAGCTCCTCCGTGGCGTCCGTGTCGAACCGGAGGACGCGACGCCACCACGGTCCCTTCCCGGAGTCGTTCGAGAGGTCGGTGACGAGGCGGTTGGCAGTCGCGCCAGCGTCCGGGTCACTCAGGGGAACCGCCCGGTCGAGCAGGCGCGAGGAGTCGTCGCCGGCGACGAGGACCGAGGCGTCGAACTCGGCGCGCCTGACGTGGGCGTTCGTGGCGAACCGCTCGCGCTCGGCCTCCGGCAGGTCGCGGTACTCCTCGTCGGTGACGACCGACGCCACCCGGAACTCGCCGACGAGGAACGCGCCCCACTCGGGGGGCATCCACCGGGGCGCGTCGTCGGGGTCGCCCGCGTACGAGAGCGTCGCGTAGAAGAGGAGGTAGTCACCGGGGGCGAGTCTGGACAGCGGCCCCGCCTTCACGCCGTGCTCGTCGCCGTAGGTGTACTGCGAGCAGGTCGGGTACTCCGCGAACGACGGGTCGAGGTGGACCGGCGTGTCGGCGACGTCCGGCGGAATCTCGACGTCGAGTTCGGCCGCGAGGTCGGCGTAGGTCGGGACCGGTTCGGCCGTCCGCTCGCGCTCCGGAATCGGCAGGTACTCGAAGCGGCCGTCGGCGTAGACCGGGCCGCGGAAGCCGGGGAGCGAGGTGTTGGCGGCGACGTTGATAGCGACGCTCCGTGGCATGCGTCTCCCCCTTCGCGCGGCACCGCCGTCAACCGAGCGGTCTGACGCAGTTCCAGCAGTAGGTGTACCCCGTCTCGTTCTCCTCGCCGCAGTACGGGCAGAGACAGCCGTCGACGCCCGCCTGCTGTGGGACGTCGAAGTGGCGGAATCGCGGGTCCGCACTCCGGGGCGGTTGGGTGGTCTCGGCCTCCGAGTTCTCGCCGCCGAACGAGACGCCGCTCGCGAGCGACCCGTCGCGGTCCCAGAGGTAGCGGTAGACCACGAGCTGGAAGAGCACCAGGCCGACGGCGTAGACGATGAGCCAGCCCCAGGCCTCCATGTGTGTGTGATATGTTGTCAGGGTACTTTGACCCTTCGAATAGAGTTCTGAAAGGAGTACGTACGTGTCTAGTCGACGTGGAGGTGCGGACGGTGCCGACGCCGGTCGAGATCGCGGCTGGACCGGACGGAGGCGGCGACGTCACGAATCCGTGACCTGTCGAACGGACGGGACGGGAAGTAACGGTCGAACGGACGGGACGGGGAGTAACGGTCGAACGGAGAGAGGTCGAGCACGGTGGACGGAGAGGGGCGTGTGCGGCGGACGGAGAAGGAAGACGAACGCGGGCTACGATGAACGCAGGCTACGATGAGTGCGGATGACGACGCACGCGGGCGACGACGAACGCGGAGGCGACGGCCGGAGCGTCACTCGCGCCCCGGCGGCTGGAGGTCGCGCTGGAACTCGTCGAACACCTCGACGTCGCCGGGGACGTCGTACTCGATGCGGCGCGCTTCGCGGTTGTCCGCACCGCCGGCGTCGAGCGGTTCGGCGACCTCCTCCCACCCGGGCTTGACCCTGACGCTCTCGGCCGGGATGCCGACGGCGACGTGGTGGTCGGGGACGTCGCCCTGCACGACCGACCGCGCGCCGACGACGGCGTTCTCGCCGATACGGACGCCGGCGCGCACCATCGCGTCGTAGGTCACGCGGGCGTCGTCGGCGACGATGGTGTGGTAGTTGTCGACCTCGGTCTGGTCGACGACGTCGTGGTCGTGGCTGTAGATGTGGACGCCGTCGCTGATGGACGCCCGGTTCCCGATGGTGAGTTTGCCCCGGTCGTCGAGGTGGACGTCGTCGTGGATGACCGTGTTGTCGCCGACGGTGATGTTGTGACCGTACGAGAAGGTGATTCCCTTGAACAGGCGCAGGTCGTCGCCGGCCTCCTCGAACAGGTGCTTCGCGAGCATCTGCCGGAAGCGCAGGGCGAAATCCACGTTGTCGGCCATCGGCGTCATGTCGAACTGCCGCCAGAGCCACTGGAGCGCCTTCGACTCCAGGAAATTCTCGTCCCTGTCGGCGTAGTACTCCGACTCGAGCGTGGCGTTGCACGGGTCGTAGCCCTGCAGGCGAACCCGCTCTGCCGGCGAGACGTCGCCGTCGTTCTGCCACGCTTCGTAGGCCTCCCGGTCGCCGAAGAGGTCGACGAGGACGTCCTGTACGACCTCGCAGGTGTCCTCGTCGGACGAGAGCCGCTCGTCCACTTCGTCGATGAACGCTCTGACGCCCGCTTCGGCGGCGTCCGGGAGCGTGACGTGACGTTTCGTCATCGGTGAGACAGCGTTGGACACGAGCGGCCTAAGGGGTTCGGATGTGCACAGCAACCGCCAGACTCCGACGGTGTTACACCGGTCGACGTCCGGGACGTCGAGACGAGTCGAACGCGCCATCCGGGACCGGAGGTCGGTCCGGCGGCTACGCGAGGAAGACGTGTCGCGGCCGGTCGGCGAGGACGTCGCGGCCCCAGTCGACCGTGTCGGAGAAGGCGTCGGAGCGGAAGAAGTCCATGGCGTCCTCCTTCGAGCGCCACTGGCTGGCGATGAACATGTCGTTCTCGTCTTCGAGGTTGGCCATGAGGTCCGTCTCGAGGTGCCCCTCCATGTCGTCGAGCAGGCCGCCGACGGTCCGGAACTTCTCGACGAAGTCCTCCCGGTGTTCGGGTTTCACGGTGTAGAACATCCCCATCGTCCCGAACACGGACTCCTCGCCCGCCCGCGAGACGATGTCGGGGAGGTCAGCGAGGAACCCCGCGGCGGTCTCTGCGGCGCTCGCGGTGTCCCAGAGGCTCACGACGGCGAGTCGGTCGCGTCCCGTCGCCTCGTAGACGGCCGTCTTGACGTGGGTGTCGTAGTGGTCGAAGTTCGCCCGCAGGCCGTCTACCTCCTCGAACAGTTCGTCCGGGTCGGCCTCCGAGTAGAGGACCGTCGCGTAGACGTCCTCGCCGTGGGGCTGTCCGGCGTAGACGTCGAGGTCCGCGAGTTCGCCGCGGATGCCCTCGGCCTCGTCGTCGTCGGTCCCGTGCGGGGACTCCTCGCCGTGGGGCGACTCGCCGCGCTCTGACTCGCCGTGGGGGTGTCCGCCCGCGTCGTGTTCGCTCGCCGGAACGGCCTCGCCAGCGAGGTAGGCGTCGAGGTCCTCCGGCGGGAAGCGCCGACCGACGTAGAACTCTCCGAACTCGCCGTAGAGAGAGGAGGCCTCGTCGAAGCGGAGTTCGTAGACGATGTTCTTGAACTCGATGGGGTCCTCGCCGAAGAGGGTGACGCCCCACTCCCAGTCGTCGAAGCCGGAACTGGCGGAGATGATCTGCTTTATCTTGCCGCCCCACTTGCGGGCCTTCTCGCCGTGGCTCGCTATCATCTCGGCGCGCTCCTCGAAGTCGAGGTCGTACCAGTTCTGCGTTTCGCCCCGGCGCTTGCTCATCGGGTAGAAGCAGACGAACTGGTCGTCGGGGACGTCGGGCTTTATCTTCCCGTCCATGTAGCGACGCAGCCCCTCGTCCATCTCATCTCTGTTCTCGAAGTAGGCGTCGGTCGTGTAGCCGCTGACCTCGGTCACCGAGACGTAGGAGGTCGGCTGCCCGGTGTAGGCCGCGAGCGCCGTCCGCTCGAACTGCCGCTCCGCCCGCGAGAGGTCGTCGAGCGTCGGGCGCATGTGGAGTACGAGGAGGTCGGCCTTGTGTCCGAGAACGGAGAAGACGGCAGAGGCACCCTCGTCGGCGTCGGCGACGGACTCGTGTGCGCGGAGGTACGCGACGCCCTCCTCGATCGCCCGCTCTCGCTCGCGCTGTGGGGCCTCGCGCCAGGCGTCCCAGTCGACGGTCCGGAAGTCGTGCAACACGTACCAGCCTTCGTCAGTCTGTGGCGGTTCGACCATGAGCGCGGGTTCGGCCCGGAACGGCATGGAAGTTGCGAGTCCGACCGACGTTCGGCGAACCGTCGCCGGTACCGAAACTCTTTCACTGACACCGGGTGATTGGCCGATAATGCGGAAAAGCGGTCCGCCGAAAGGACTCATCTCGTATCTCGTTCTCGAGCTACTCGAAGAGAAGCCCCGGTACGGGTACGAAATACTCAAAGAGATCACGGAGCTCAGCGGTGGTCACTGGGAGCCGTCGTACGGTTCTATCTATCCGCTCCTCTACAAGTTCGAGGAGAAGGGCTGGACAGAGCGGTGCGAGCGCGAAGCGGAGAACGACAGGAAGTACTTCGAACTGACCGACGAGGGCGCCGCGGAACTGACGGAAAAGCGGGCGGAGGCGGGACAGATGGCCCGCGACCTCCACGACAACATTCTCGGGTTCTACCACCTGTACGTCCACTTCGCGACCGACGAACGGTTCGAGGTGGAGGTCGACGAGGACGAGTGGGGGTTCGACGAGACGTTCAGCCGGTGGATCTGCGAGCAGGTGATTCGCCACCACGAACGGGACTTCGGCGCGTTCGAGCGCGTCGAATCCACGCCGGCGGAGTTCTACGATTCGGTCGGTGTCGAGGCAGAGGACTGAACGCCGGCCCTCACCCCGCGAGGACGGTCGGCCCGAATATCATGAGCAGGAGCGACGCGAGCATCACCAGCCCGACGCTCGTCGTCACGGTCCGCACCAGCGTGTCGGGGCGGTCGACCGGGAGCCGGGAGACGACGGCCTCGGTGCTCGTCCGCAGGATGCGCCCACCGTCGAGCGGGTAACCGGGGATGCAGTTGAACAGCCCGAGCTGGAGATTTATCCACGCGGTCCAGAACAGCGCGTTCGCCACGAGGAACGTCCCGCGCCCGAGCGGACCCGAGACCGTGTAGAAGTTCACTGTCGCCCCGGTGAACCCGGGGAAGTTCGGAATGCCGAGGACGAGCGAAGCGAGCGGCAGGACGAGGGCGATGTAGACGCGTCCGAGGACCGTCCCCAGCAGGTCCTGCAGGGGTGCGGGGAGCGCCGCGCCGGGGCCGCCGTCCCCGCCGAGCAGTTCGAGGTAGGTTCCCGCCGGGTAGGACTGGACGCCGAAGTCGGTCAGGAGCAGTCCGCTCGACCCCGGGAACACCGACACGCCGAGGAAGCCGTGGCCGTCCTGCTCGTTCCGGCCGAGCGTCACCTGCCGGGTCTCCACCTGGCCGTCCCGGTAGATGCGGACCGGGACCGTCTCGCCGGGGGTCGACCGGTCGAGGACGGTCTGGAGTTCGAGCGAGGAGGCGACCCGCTCGCCGCCGATGGCGAGGACGACGAAGCTCTCGTTCGTGGGGAGGCCGGCGGAGGCGTTCATCGGCCCACCCCGCGTGACGCCGGCGATGTACGCGCCCACGGGGATGACTCGCTCCCCCGCACTCGTGGTGATTCGCGCGAACGTGTCGTTGCCGACGGTCCGGCGGAACCCGCCACGCGTGTGGACTTCCGTCCCGTTGACCGCCGTCACGCGAATCGGGTCGTCCTGCGGGCTGACGGAGAGGTTCGCCGGGTTCCCGCCGATGCTCCCGACGATGACCAGCGACCGGGTGACGGTCACGGAGCGTTCGCCGTCGACGGTCACGTCTACGGTGCGGGCGTCGGTGCCGACGAGCGCGCGGTCCATCTCGTACTCCGACGAGACGTTCTGCCCCGCGACGGCGGTGACGCGGTCGCCGTTCCCGATGCCGGCGTCCGCCGCCGGTGTGCCGCCGTAGGCTCCGGCGACGGCGACGCCCGGGGCGACGCCGATAGCGCCGACGACCGGGCCGAACAGGAGGGCGAACGCGAGCGCCGTCACGGCGAAGTTGTTGGTGACGCCGGCGGCGAACATCCGGGTCCGACCGCCGCGGTCGGCGGCCCGCTGGCTCTCCTCGTCGGGTTCGACGAACGCGCCGATGGGGAGAATCGTCAGGAGGACGACGCCCATCGACTCGATGCGGATGTCCTCGACCCGCGAGAGGAGGCCGTGGCCCCCCTCGTGGACGACGAGACCGACGAGCAGGCCGAACAGTATCTCGGGGGCGACAGAGAGGGGGAGAAACTCGTTGACGCCGGGGATGACGAGGAAGTTCCGGGGCTGGTTGACGGCCGTCGGCGCGGGGGGCTGGCGGAGTATCGACACGCCCTGCCATATCAGCGTGACGAACGTCCCCACCATGATGACGAGAGCGATGCCGACGCCGACGTTCGCCCACGCCCGCCAGAGGCGCCTGGGGCGCGCCAGGCGGTCGAGCAAGTCCCGCCCGCGCTTCGTGTGAATCGTCATCAGCGGACCCTGCAGGCGGACCGAACTCGGGAGGAGACCCCGCTGCTTGAGGAGGAGCGCCGCCACGGAGTACACGAGGAGGCCGGCGAGAACCCAGAACAGCGTGTTCATCACTCGCGTTCTCGGGTCGCTGGAGTGAAAGGCGTTCGGATTCGAGCGACGGTCCCCCGAACGGCGGCCCCAGCGCTCCCTCCTGCGGCCCCAGCGCTTCCTTTATCGGACTCTGTCCCCTCCGTTCGAATGTCAATGAGTTCACACGATATGGACGTCGAGGTCACTGGCTACGACGTGGACATGTACTTCCTCGACGAGGGCGCGATGCGGAGCATCAGGCTCGAGGGGACCGACGGGGAGGGGACAGACGCCGTCGCGTACCTGCACTTCTACGCGAACCAGCGGTACGCGGACCGGGCGCAGCTGACGGTGGCACCGGACCTGATCGCGCTGGTCGTCGACCTGCAACTCGCCGAGTACGAGCAGCTGTATCACCTCCTCCAGACGGAGAAACCGGTGTACCTCTACGCGGAGTACGAGCGGACCGACGAACCGGTCATGCGGGTGACGTCGATGGGCGTCACAACCGAACTGGAGATGGTCGGCGAGGGGTTCGAGGACCTGACCCCGTAGGGAGTCGCCGTCACTCTCACGAGGGGGTCGCTCCACCGGAACCGGCGTCGTCGGTCACTGGGTCGGAGTCAGAACGAAGTCCGGATGGGTCGGAGAAGAGAACGCGGAAGAGACCCGGATGGGTCACCGGGGACGAGGCAGCGCCATCGAGCGCGCGTCGACCTGTCGAAAAGCGACGGTCACTCCTCGGCCTGTTCGACCGCCTCGCGTGCCGCCTCGGCCGCACGGCTCCGACGACGCCACCAGCCGAACGCCGCGACGCCGGCGAGTGCGCCGAGCGCGAGCGCGCGCATCCGACCGCGGGAACGCGAGCGTCTCGGCTCGTCACCGCGCACCTCGATGTGGATGGGTTCGGTCTCCGCTCGCCGTTCTCCGTCTCGTCTCCGTATTCGCTGTACGATTGCCACGGTAGTCACCTGCCAGTACCTTCGGCTCGCGGTCGGTCCGAGAGAGCGCAGTCGGTCCGTCGGAGGACGCGCGACCGGTCGTAATCTGACGGTCGAATTACGCTCGGCGAGACGATAAAGATAGCCGTCCGCGACTGTTCGGTCCGGGAGAACGTCTATCGAGACGGACGATTCCGACGGCCGGAATCGACAGACACAGACGACGTTCATCCGGTCGTAGTCGAGTCGTCACCGTTCCCGACAGTCGGGAATCGAATGTCGACTACTTGCCGCTGCGGCGCGTCTCTCTCTGTGGTGAACGACATGTCTCTCGACCGCCGCACGTTTCTCGCGCTGACCGCCTCACTCGGAGGGCCGGCTCTCGCAGGCTGTCTCGAAGCCGGGGCGAGGAGGCCCTCCGGCCCGGCCCCGAACGCCACGCCCGACGGCGACTCTTCCGGTCCGAGTGGACCGTACCGCGACCCGGACCGGATGCCCTACGGCGACCCGGATCAGATACCCTACGGCGACCCGGATCAGATGCCCTACGGCGACCCGGACCGGATGCCCTACGGCGACCCGGACCGGATGCCCCACCACGACGGCCAGATGCCGCACTCCGGACAGGGGTACGGGGACGGGCCCGGCGGGACTGGGCCTCAAGGGACGGACGGAAGCGACACCGCACAGAACGGGGGCGAGCAGTCGCTCGCCTCGTGGTTCGACGACGTCGGCAACTACGAGGGCGTCGTCGACCGGCGCGGCGAGCGGGGGGTGACGGTCCGGGTCGGCACCCGCGGCAACGGCGGCGCGTTCGCCTACGACCCGCCGGCCGTCCGCGTCTCCCCCGGCACGACGGTCACGTGGGAGTGGACCGGCGCCGGAGGCTATCACGACGTGGCGGCGGTAGACGGGTCGTTCGGGAGCGACCTGCTCGGGGAGGCCGGCGCAGCGTTCGCGGCGACCTTCGCCTCCGCGGGGAGCTACCGCTACTACTGCACGCCCCACCGCGGACTGGGGATGAAAGGCGCAGTCGTCGTCGAGTGACCGGAGAGCGCAGTCG
>JBDGSQ010000041.1:0-25253 GCA_042217455.1 Haloferacaceae archaeon
ACCGACCGTCAACCTGACCGACCGTCAACCTGACCGACCGTCAACCTGACCGACCTCCCGAACGCTCGCGGGTGAGTCGACGGGCGGCCGTTCAGAACCCCGCGCGAGCAACCCTTTTGCCCCCTCCGGGAGAACTCCGGGCCATGGACCCCGGGGACATCGAGTACGAACCGGTGAGCGTCAAGGAGGTGCTGGCGGAGATGAAAGACACCGCCGAACTCCTCATCGACCTCTCCTACTCGGCCGTGCTCCACGGCAGCGACGACATCGCGGCCGAGGTGCTCGAACTCGAAGAGCGGATGGACGTCCTCCAGATGCAGGGGCGGATGAGCCTCCTGCTGGCGGCCCGCAACCCGGAGGACGCAGAGGAACTCGCCCCCGTCCTCGGCGTCGTCGGCGCGGCCGAGAAGATATCGAACGCCGCCGGCGACATCGCCAAGGTCGTCATCGAGGACATCGGCCTGCCCGAGACGCTCCGGGGCGCACTTCCGGAGGCCGTCGAGACGGTGGTTCGGGCGTCCGTCGCCGACGGCTCGCCGTACGCGGGGCGGACCCTCGGCGACCTCAACGTCGAGACCGAGACGGGCGTCCGCGTCATCGCGGTCACCCGGAACGGCGACTTGATAACCGACCCCGACCGCGACACGACGCTCTACGGCGGCGACGCGGTCATCCTCCGCGGCCCCGAGGAGGGACTCGCGTCGGTCTACGAGGCGGTCGCGGGCGACGCCTACCGACCCCCGGAGGTCGCCGAATCGACCGTCGAGGACCTCGAGCGCGCCGTCGACACCATCGTCCTGATGAAGAACATGAGCGAACTCGCGGTCGACCTCGCCTACGGGGCGATGCTCTTCGACAGCGAGGGCGTCGCAGAGGAGGTCTTCGAACTGGAGGCAGAGGTCGACGCGCTGAAGTCCCGGTTCGAGGCGTGGACCCTGCGGGCGGCCGCCCGCGTCGACGACCCCGTCTCCCTGCGGGGCCTCGTCCACCTCGCCAACGCCACGGAGGTCATCTCCGACGCCGCACTCGAGATCAGCGAGGGCGTCCTCCGGGGCATCGACGCGCATCCGGTCGTCGCCGCCGCCGTCGAGGAGTCTGACGAGGTCATCGTCCGCCTGACCGTCGCGCCGGACTCCGAACTCGCGGGCGCGACGCTCGGCGACCGGATGGTCAAGACCGAGACCGGGATGCGCGTCATCGCGGTCAAGCGCGCCGGCGGCACCGAGTGGGTCGTCTCGCCGGGGCCGACGACCGAACTCCGCCCCGACGACGTCGTCATCGCCAAGGGGACCCGCGCGGGCGCAGAGCGCCTCGGGGACCTGCTCGGCGACCCCCACGAGTTCGAGGAGTGACCCCCGCCCCCGGCGACGACCGGGCGCGGGCGGCAGGGGAGACACATCGACGCCGTCTTGACGGGGACGCGCGTCTCGCCGGCATGGACCGGCGGACCGCAGGCTCACTGTTCGTCGTCGTCTCGGCCCTCGGGGCCAGCACGCTGACGATAGTCGCCAAGATGGCCTACCAGGTGGGGCTGACGCTCTCGTCTATCCTCGCGTTCCGGTTTCTCATCGCCACGGTGCTCGTCTGGGCCCTCCTCGCGCTCGACCGGGCGAACCGCGAGCGCACCGGCGCCGAGCGGCTCAGGTTCGGGCTCGGCACCCGGTCGCTCGTGGCCGCGCTGGCGCTCGGCGGCGTCGTGTTCTCGGGGATGAGCGGCCTCTACTTCGCGGGCCTCACGGAACTGAGCGCGGCCACCGCCATCGTCGTATTCTACACCGCCCCGGTGTTCGTCCTCGTCTTCTCGGCCGCCTTCCTCGACGAGCGGGTGACCCGGAAGACGGTCACCGCCGCCGCCACGGCGCTCGCGGGCGTCGTTCTCATCGCCGGGGCGAACCCGGCGGGCGTGTCCCTCGGCGGCGTCGCCCTCGTCCTCGCGGCCGCCGTCGGCTACGCCGTCTACACCACCCTCGGGCGGGCGACGCTCGAGCGGGTCGACTCCCGGGTGCTCACCGGCTACGTGATGCCCGCGACGGCGGCCGTCTTCGTCGCCTACGGCGCGGTCACCGGGTCGCTCACCGCGCCGGCGACGCTCCGCGGGTGGGCCGTCGTGGCCGCCCTCGCCGTCGTCGGCACCGTCGTCCCCGTGTTCGCCTACTTCGAGGGACTCAAGCGAATCGGCGCGAGTCGAGCGGGGGTGCTGACCACGCTCGAACCGCTCCTGACGGTGGCGATGGGCGTGGCGGTCCTCGGCGAACCGCTCTCGCCCGCTACCGTCGCCGGCGGCGCGCTCGTCCTCACGGGTGCGATACTGGTCCAGCGGTCCTGAGTCGTCGCCCGGGAGCCGAGTGCGTCGTCACCGGCGGGCCCGAGTGCATCGCCGCCCCCGCGCCCTGCCCGTGTCGCCCCGCGCCCTACTCGTGTCGCTCCGGCTCCTCGTCTGCGGCCAGCGAGCGCGTGAGTCGGTAGGCGGAGGCGAGCGTCAGCACCGTCGTCACGAGCAGCGCCGTCGCCGACGCGAGGACGAACGCGAGCATGAGATACCACCCCTCGGGGCCGAACACCGGATACTCGCGGGGGCCCGTGAAGTCGCCGAGGACCGAGACCACCCGCAGGAAGTAGACGGCGACGGCGAAGACGACGCCGACGACGACGCCGACTTTCGCGTTCCGCGGAAAGTTCACCGCGAGGAGGAGGTTCGTCGTCGGCGGCCGGTCGGGGGCGTCGTCGCTCACGGGCGACCCGTGGGCCCACACGGACAAAGTGGCTCCGCTTTCGGTCGACTCCAGTCGAGTCAGGCGTCCGCCCCAACAACCCCATCGAGTCAGGCGTCCGTCTCGACAGTCCCCCCCATCGAGTCAGGCGTACGCCTCGAACTCCTGTCCGAACAGGAGGAACGCGACGACGCCGACCAGCCCGACGGCCGTCGCCGCGCCGAAGGCCAGTTCCGGCGACCGGCCGTAGAGCCACCCGCCGACGGCGGCGCTCGGAATCGTCACGGCGTTCCGGACGAGGTAGTACGACCCGACGACCCGGCCGCCGCGGTCCTGCTCTGCCGGCCCGACGATGAGCGCCTTGTGCGCCGGCAGGCCGGCGAACCGGAGGCCGGAGAAGGCGAATGTCAGGCCCACGACGAGCGCGTTCGGCGGCGCGTTGACGAGTATCGCCGGGAACAGGGCGTAGACGGCGAAGCCGAGTGCGACGACCGGCTTGAGGCCCACGCGCTCGGCGAGTTTCGAGACGGGGACCATCGAGACCAGCGCCACCGCCATCTCCACGGCGAGGAGGACGCCGAAGAAGGCGTCCGGGGAGAGGGTGCCGACGACCGGGAGGGTCGCGCCGACCCGGAGGAACTCGGTGACGACGATGACGAAGAAGACGTACACCATCCCGTTGGCGAAGCGGACGAGCGTGTCGGCGACGAGCAGCGGTCTGAGCGGGTCGGGGAGGCCGGCGAGGTCGCGGCGAATCGTCTCCAGTCCGCGGAAGGACTTGCCGACCGTGTCGCCGGAGGCGTCGTACAGGGAGTGCTGGACGACGGTGGCGACGAGGCCGAAGGCGGCGGCGACGAGGAGGACGTACCGGAAGCCCGTCGCGAACTCGAACGAGGCGAGCAGCGCGGCCGCGAGCAGCGGTCCGAGGAGGAAGGCGGTCCGTCGGAACGTCTCGGTGCTGGCGAACCCGGTGGCGAGGCGTTCGGGCGGGACGCTCTGCTTGACGATGGCGAACGTCGCGCCGAGGCCGAAGGACTTCCAGGCCTGCGAGAGCAGGAGTCCGAGGAACACGAGCGCCACCGCGCCGCTGGTTGGTCCGACCGCGACGTCGGCCAGTCCGCCCGCCCCGTACCAGACGACGAAGCCGAGCGTCGATGCGAGGCCGAAGGCGGTCAGGGCGGTCCGGGAGCCGATGCGGTCCGAGACGGCCCCGCCGGGGTAGGGGTAGACGGCGCCGATGAGGTTGCCGAAACTGCCGTAGAGGCCGATGGCGACGCTCCCCGCGCCGAGCACCGAGAGGTACCGGGGCATGTAGCGGCCCGTCATCTGGAAGCCGAGGCTGAACGCGAACATCGCCACCGAGAGGACGAACACGTCGCCCTCGAGCTCGAAGAACTGCCTGAACGTCGTGAGTGCCCCCGGACGCTCCTCGCTCATCGTCCGGGTGATGTGAGCGGACGGCAATAGCTACTCGGGTCGGCACAGCTGCTCACCGCCACTCGAATCATCTCAGTCGTGCGAACACAGGCAGAACGCACGTGGACCGAACCCCTAATGTCGGGGGACGCCGAGTGACGAGACATGACGACCCTCGGAAATGCGAGCGCAGCCCCGGGAGAGATGGACACGGGGCGACTCGAGGTGGGGCAGACGCGGGACGGGACGACCGTCGGTCTCCCGGTGGCCGTGATAAACGGCGCGCAGGACGGCGAGACGCTCTACGTACAGGCAGCGAGCGACGGTGACGAACTGAACGGCGTCGGCGTGGTCAATCGGGTCGTTCCGCAGCTCGACCCCACCGACATCCGGGGGACGGTGCTGGTCGTCGGTGTCGTCAACTACCACGGGTTCCAGGTCGCAGCGCATCGCAACCCGATAGACGACACGAAGATGAACCGGGCGTACCCCGGCGACGACGAGGGCACGTCGAGCGAACGCATCGCCGCCGCGACGTTCGACGCCGCCACCCGCGCCGACTACATCCTCGACCTCCACCAGGGCTCGACGAGTCGGATGATAAACGAGGTCCGGGTGCGCTGCGGCCGCCACCACCGACTCCACGACGCGTGTCTCGAACTGGCGAAGGTGTTCGGCTGCGGATACGTCCTCGACCAGAAGGGGCCGGACGGCCAGCTCGCCCGCGCCGCGCCCGACGACGGCGTGCCGACCATCGACCCCGAACTCGGCGGGGCCATCGGCTGGGACGAAGAGAGCATCCGGAAGGGCGTCGACGGCGTCTTCAACGTCCTCCGGTACTACGGCTTCCTCGACGGTGCCGTCGAGCCCGAACCCCAGAACCGCGCCTGCGGCTTCGACCAGTACGGGTCGCCGACGGGCGGTCTCGTCCGGTTCCAGAAGGACCTCGGCGACCGGGTGAACGCCGGCGACACGCTGTTCGAGGTCACGGACGTCTTCGGCACGCTGAAGGGACGAGTCACCGCCGACACCGACGGCATCTTCTGGCGGAGTCGCCGCCTGCCGCAGGTCGCGACCGGCGAGTACGTCTGCTCTGTCGGCACCGACGTGGACCGGTACTGATGCCCGGAAACGAGAGCGGCAGGACGGGGCCAGCGCGCCTCGCGTGCGGCGAGTGCGGCAACACCTACGACGACCGGTGGCGCTGTGAGTGCGGCGCGCCGCTGGACTTCGCGGAGGCGCCCCTGCCCGACACCCCCGCGCCGGACGCCGCCGAACTCGACGCCCGGCGGGGGCTGTGGGCCTTCGCGGACTTCCTCCCCGTCGAGCGCCGCGTGAGCCTCGGCGAGGGGTTCACGCCGCTCGTCGAGGCCCCCGAGTGGGACGCCCAGTTCAAACTGGAGTACGTCTTCCCCACGGGGAGCTTCAAGGACCGCGGCGCGACGACGACGCTCTCGCGGGCGGTGGAACTCGGCGTCGACACCGTCGTCGACGACTCCTCGGGGAACGCCGGTGCCGCCGTCGCCACTTACGCCGCCCGCGGCGGCGTCGACGCGGAGATATACGTCCCGGCGGCGGTCAAGGAGTCGAAGCTCCGGGCCATCGAGCGCGCCGGCGCGACGCCAGTCCGGGTCGAGGGGAGCAGGCAGGCCGTCACCGACGCCTGCGTCGAGGCGGTCACGGCCGGCGACGCGTGGTACGCGAGTCACGCGTGGAACCCGGCCTTCTTCGCCGGAACGATGACCGTCGCCATGGAGGTCGCCGCCCAGCGCGACTGGGAGGTTCCCGACGCCGTGGTGACGCCGCTCGGCCACGGCACGCTCTTTCTCGGCGCCTACCGCGGGTTCCGGGCGCTCGTCGAGGCCGGGTGGACGGACCGGACGCCCCGACTGCTCGGCGCGCAGGCCGCCGGGTACGCCCCCGTCGCCGACGGTCTCCACGGCGAGACAGGCGGACGCAACGACGTCGCAGACGGCATCCAGATCCGCAACCCGGCGCGCGAGCGCCAGATTCTCGACGCTATCGAGGAGACGGGCGGCGACGCCATCGCGCTCGACGCGGACGCCGTCGCCGACGAACTCGACGCGCTCCACCGCCGGGGGTTCTACACCGAACCGACCAGCGCTGTCGCTCCCGCGGCGCTCCGCGCGTACCGCGAGCGCGGCGTCGTCGACGAGGGCGACGACGTGGTCGTCGCGCTGACCGGGAGCGGGTTGAAGACCTAGCGCCTGCGAACCGTCCGACTCTCGGACGTCCGGGGGAGGGAGGCGAGACGGTACCCGGACAGCGTCCGGACGACCGGCAACGCGGGACGCCATCGGTCCCCGGCTCTGCCGTCCCCCCCGTGCGGTCCGGACGTCGAACGCGTCCGGGACCGGGGCGGGACTGGCTCTCGAACGACTCCGCGAGAGAGACCACAGCCGACCAGAGTTAGATGGACTGGCGTCGTTCTCACTGGGATGAGCACCAGATCGTCGTTTCGCGCCGGTCTGTTCGACGGCGCGAAGGCCACTGCCCCGCTGCTCCCGGCGGCGGCCTCGATCGGACTAGTCACCGGCGTCGCGGCAACGGCAGTCGGTCTCCCTCCGGGACAGGCCGTTTCGATGTCGGTAGCGTTCTACTCACCCATCGTGATGCTCACGGCGCTCAATCTGCTCCAGTCCGGTGCACCCCCGGCCGTCGTCGTCCTCGGGTCACTCCTCGTGGGAGCCAGGTTCGCCATGTTGTCACTCTCCATCTCTCCCTACCTCGAGCGGCTGTCGACCGGGTGGAGGTGGGTGCTCGCGTACTTCCTCCTGACGCCCACGTACGTCCTCTCGGTCGAACGGTACGAGTCCAGACCGGAGACCAGCCGACACGGCTTCTATCTCGGTACGGCCATCCCCGGGTGGGTCACCCTCCAGGCCTCGTTCCTGTTCGGGATCGGGTTCGGGACCAGCGTCCCGTCGAGGTGGCAGCTCGGATTCGTCGTTCAGCTGGCGTTCATCGCGCTCCTGATGCGTTTCCTCTCCGACCGGGCCGACGCGGTCGCCGCCCTCACGGCGGGCGTCCTGGCGGTGCTCGCCGCGAACTTCCCGCTCGGCACCGGGCTGCTCGTCGCGATAACCGGCGGGGTCGCGGCCGGGGAGTGGGTCCGGCGGCTGGAGGTGACGTGAGATGGCCGGAGAGGCCGTCGACGGGGGACTGCTGTGGACACTCATCGCCCTCGTCGGGGCGGGAACGTTCGCGCTTCGGCTCTCCTTTCTCCAGCTCCGGGGGCTGGTAGACGAGTTCCCGCCCGCTCTCGAGCGGCCGCTCTCCTACCTGCCGGTGGCCGTTCTCGCGGCGATCGTCTTCCCGGCGCTGTTCACCCTCGATGGAACCCCGGGGGGCGTCATCAACGTCCGAGTGTTCGCGGCGAGTCTCGCTGTGGTCGTGGCGTGGCGAACCCGCAGTGTGGTGGCGACGATCGTCGTCGGGATGGGGGTGCTGTGGACCGCGACGTTCCTGTTCGGTTGACGCGTCACACCGGCGAGAAGCGAACCCGCCGGATACGTCTCACTCGACGGCCCGCCTCACTCGCCGTCGGGCGGCGACGTCACCGGATTCCCGTCGTCGTCGAACGCGAGCGCGCCCCAGTGGGCGGTCAGTTTCCACTCGCCGTCGACGAGGGCGTACACCTTGGCGGTCCGCCCCTCCCAGTGGAAGTCCTCGGCGGTGTCGCGGTGTCGCCACAGGGTGTCGATGTCCACGACGGCGAGGCCGCCGTCCCCCTGCTCGCTCACCTCGATTCGGCGCGTCGTGCGGCGGTTGTGGACCAGTTCGTGGGTGTCGAAGAGCGTCTGCCACTCCTCGCGCCAGCGCTCGCGGTCGTACCGCCCGAACTCGAGGTCCCACGCCTGCGGGTCGTGGTCGTAGGCCGTCGGCGGCCACGCCCAGACCATGTCCGGGTGAAAGAGGTCGAGGAGCGTCTCGACGTCCTGTCTGTCCCACGCCGCCGTCTCTCTGTCCACCGCGTCCCGGATGGCCTGACTCGGCTGTGTCGTCACGGGAGTGTCGTCGACGCGGACGCGCAAGAACGTTTCCGAGTCGTCGACGCGGACGCGCAAGAACCACTTCCGGGTCGGCGTTACGTCGCAGTCGCTCGACGTCGTCGACAGCGCGGTTGCCCGGGGGATGCCCGAGGGTATCGACCGGCAACTGGTCTGGGGGGGAGAGGGGTCAGTCGAGTTACGCCCGGCACCGCGGGGAGTGCGGACCGGCCGGCGAGTCGGCGACGAGGGTCGCCGACCCGGGCCGGCGCCGCCCCTGGGGGGGGAGTAGGCGGGACGGCACTGCCGGGCGCATCGGGCACGGAGGCACCCGTGGCGACGTGTCCGGGCAGACCCGCCCGGGCACCTCCACTCGCATCTATCGCACGACTGGGCCTTGAATACGGGACGTGCTGAGTCCGAATTGCCTCGATTTTACCCGATTTACGCCCCGATTCAGCCCTTATAGGTCGATTAAATCACTCGTTTGCGAGTACGAACCTCGACCGGCACACCGCGCCGAAGTGGGCCGCGACGAGGGGAAACCGTCCCTGGCGGGGTCGTCACCGCCACGTACGGGGATTCCGGGGATGCGTGCGACCGGACGCCGGGAGCGCGGTCCCGGAGGTGACAGCCCGCCTACCGCTCGGGGTGGACCGGCGCGTCGAAGCCCCCGCGCACGAGCGGCTTCGCCACGTGGCGGCGGGCGCAGGGCGGGACCTCGTACCAGCCCGGTTCGAGGGTGCGGTCCGCCGGAACCGCGACCTTGCCGGGTTCGCTCGTCCCGCAGTCCCGGCATCGGTAGCCCTGCCCCCGACCGGCGCTCTCCATCGACCGGCCGCAGTCGGGGCACTCGGGGACGACACGCTCCGTCTCGACGAGGTCCCGGACCGCGAACTTCTCCAGTTTCAGCGTCCCCGCGGACACCTCGCCGCAGACGGTGACCTCGTCGCCGGGGCGGAGCGCCCGCACCCGGTCGCGGAAGCGCTTTGTCGGCTCGAAGGCGACACAGGGGAGGGCCGCACCGTCCTCGCGGACCGTCACGAACACGTGTCCGCCTGCGCGCGTGTCCGGGTCGTCGGCGACGGCGGCGTCGACGCAGTAGGCCCGCCCGTCGCGCAGGTCACCGACCGACCCCTCCCGGAGGTGGGCGTCGGTCCCCTGATTCGTCAGGAACGTCGCCGCGCGCTCGACCGGTTCGGAGTCGATGGCGGCCGCGACGGCCCGCACCGCGTCGGGGTCGTCGCCGCGGACGCCGTGGAGGATGGGTCCGGGGGCGTTCGGGACGCAGACCGCCTGCCCCTCGACCCGGTCGACGGTGTCCCAGACCGTCGGGTACCCCTCGTCTGCGGCGGCGAACACCGACTCGGCGTCGACCTCCCGCGGGGTACCGCAGCGGTCGAACTCGCGGTAGGAGATGTGCTCGTAGGTCCACTCGTCGAAGGCGCGGTAGGCACCGACCGCCGCCAGCGCGCCGATCCGACCGCGACCCCCCGACCACCCCGCGTGGAGGTAGCCGACGTCGTCGAGGAGGGCGCGCGCGTCGGCGATTTCGTGGTGGTCGCGGAGGGCGCGCCGGGCGAAGTCGGCCACGCGGTCCGGCACCTCCCCGGGCGCGCCGCCGGCGACGACGAGGCCGGGGCTCGTCCGGTCGTCCTCGACGACGGCGAGGCGTTCGAGTTCGTCGCGGGCGAGCGAGAACGCCCGCTCCGGTTCGAGGTCGGTGTGGAGCGCCAGCGCGGCGTTCCCGCGGGTCTTGTACTCGACGGCCGGGTTGAGGCGGACGAGGAGGCGACGCGAGACGGTGCCGCCGGCCTCCGCGACGGCTTCGGCGACGAGGGTAGCGAGGTACGTCGTGCACATCCCCCGCTCGCGGGAGTCGGTGTCGTCGAGGCCTACGACCGTCATCGGTGGAGCGTATTCGGCCGACGGCAAAGCCCCTTTCGCGTCGTATCTACCTACTTAACCCTGCCGGGGTGGTCCCGAGCCAATCGGTGGACGGGAGGGGGTCGGTCCACCGCCCCGTACACAACACATATATGTCGAGAATCACCTAGTCACCACCATGTCCCGGTCCGCTCTGGTCGGAAACGTCACCGCGATGCTCGAAGACGCCGGCTTCGTGGTGAGCGACCGCTGTTCGATTCGACCCAAGAGCTTCGACCTTGCGGCCCGGCGCGGCGAGGACCTGCTGTTGCTGAAGATTCTCGGAAACATCGACGCGCTGGACGGCATGACCGGCGAGGAGATGCGTCGGCTGGGGACGTACCTCTCTGCGACGCCGATGGTCATCGGCCTCCGGACCCGCGACGAGGACCTCAAGCCGGGCGTCGTCTACTTCCGTCACGGCGTGCCGGTACTCAACCCCGACACGGCGCTCGACCTCTTCGTCGAGAACGTCCCGCCGCTCATCTACGCGGCCCCGGGCGGCCTCTACGTGAACATCGACGGCGACCTGCTGGCAGACAGCCGCGAGGAGCGCGGCTGGAGCCTCGGGCGTCTCGCCAACGAGCTCGGCGTCTCCCGGCGGACCGTCTCGAAGTACGAGGACGGGATGAACGCCAGCATCGACGTCGCCATCAGGCTCGAAGAGCTCTTCGACCAGCCGTTCTCCAGTCCCGTCGACGTCGTCGACGGCGCAGACGCGGTGCGCGACGCCGACCCCACGCCGGAGGACCCCGACGCCGACCCGGACGACGAACCGATGGTGACGGTGCTCACGCAGGCCGGGTTCACGGTCCACCCGACGCTCCGCGCGCCGTTCAAGGCCGTCGGCGAGGACGCCGGGAACGCGCGGGAGACCAACCTGCTGACCGGTCACTCGCCGTTCACCCAGAGCGCAGAGAAGCGCGCGCGCATCATGTCCTCCATCGGGAAGGTCACGCGGACCCACTCGGTCTACTTCCTCGAGGAGGAGCGGGTCAAACGCGAGTCCGTCGGGGGGACGGCCCTCGTCACCACGGAGGAACTGGCCGCCATCGACGACCCCGACGAGATTCGCAAGCTCATCCGCGAGCGCGCAGAACAGCCCGCCGAAGGGTGAGCGGGGTCCGGTGACGGCCGGCCCCGACGACGGGGCGGGCCGGTCTCAGTTCTCGTCGCCGTAGGTCTCCTCGAGGTAGTCGACGATGTCCGCGCTCTCGTACATGCCGTGGACGTCGTGGTCCGGGTCGACGATGACGGGGACGCCGGTCTGTCCGCTCAGCTCTCGCACCTCGGTCCGCTGGCCGTGGGGGGCGGGAACGTAGTGGGACTCGTAGTCGAGACCGAGGTCCTCTAGCTTCCGCTTCACCCGAATACAGAAGGGACAGCCCTGTAACTCGTACAGTTCGATGGTAGCCATCGCTCCGCCCTATGTGGTCGACCGTTAAGTGTACCGTGGACGCGTGCGCCGGAGACACAGAGCCGACCCCGTCGCGGGAGGACGAACCGGGCGGCTCCGGTAGTCCGACGGGGCCGCCGGAAGCGACGTCGGAGGGTCGCCGGGGGCGACTGCGGACCGCCCCGTCTCAGGCCCGGCGCAGTCGGAGTCGCGCCCGAATCGCGCCGCGTCCGAGATACAGTTCGACCAGGAGCCACCCGGCGAGGACGAGACCGCCGAGGAGCGCCCAGAGGAGGTCCCACCCGGACAGCCACACCGGTCTGAGCCACGGCGTGACGTGGGCCCACCGGGCGGCGACGGCGTCGACCGGCCCCGCGAGCGGCGTCGACGCGAACGTGTCGGTCGCCCACTGCGCCGGCGAGTACGTGGTGACCCCGGCCGGCTCGAGGTGGGCGCTCCCGTGGAGCGAGTAGGACCCCTCGGCACCCACGTCCGCCATGGTCGGCCCGTTCGACTCGTCGCCGGTCCCGAGGCGTTCGGCCTCGTACGGTCCCCACGTGGCGTAGTACTCCCAGACGACCTTCCCGCGGGGAGTGACCTCGACGACCCGGTGGTGGAGCGTGTCGGTGATGAGGGTGTTCCCGTTCGGCAGGCGGTCCGCGTCGCGCGGCCAGTTGAGGTGCTTCGAGCCGACTTCCCACGTCTGCACCCACTCGCCGTCGCGGCGGGCGTACTCGACGACCCGGTCGTTCTCGCTGTCGGCGACGAGAATCGTCGGCGTGCCGTTCTCGCTCACGAGGTAGTCCGGGTTGTGCTGCTCGTTCAGCGTTCCGTAGGCGTCGTCGCGGCCGAGGCGCCACTCGATCTCCTTCGTGGTCCGGTTGACGAGCAGCACCTGGTCGAAGTTCCGGGCCGAGACGAGGAAGGTGTCGTTACCGACCGCCTCCACGTCGTTGACGTGGGTCCAGTCCGGGTTCATCCCGCCGTCGGTGTCGTTCGGGAAGTGCTTCCGGAAGGACCACTCCCAGACGACCTCGTCGGTGGTCCGGTTGTAGACGAAGACGCGGTCGTCGCTCCGGGAGGCGTTCCCGTTCCACTGTCGCATGTTGGCGACGAGGAGGTCCCCGTTGTCGAGCATGTCCACGTCGTGGGTGTCCTCGATGTCGAAGCGTTCGGACCAGCGTCGCTGGCGCGTCTCCGGGTCGAGTTCGTAGACGAGCGTGTAGCCGGGTTTGATGGAGGTCACGAGGAGGTTCCCGTCCGGGAGCGGGTCCACGTCGTAGAACCACGCCGTCCCGGTCGCGCGGCCGTCGTACTGCCACCGGAGCGTGCCGTTCCCGGCGACCGAGACGAGGCGGGGCGGCTTCTTCGTGCTCCCTTTCCCCCGGAAGTGAAAGCCCTGCACGCTGATGACCGTGGCGTTCGCGTCGGGGCGCTCTATCGTCCCCGGGTGGAGGTCGGCGTTGACCGTCGGGTCGTAGGTGACCGCGGAGACGACGCCGGGAGCGAACAGCGAGGCGACGAGGAGACAGACCGCGAGTCGTGCCTGCACGCTTCGCGAGCGGAGAGAGCGTCTCACACTCCGAGTGACGCGAAGCGAAAACGAAGTCTTTGTGATTCGTCCACCGGCGGGAGAACGTCCGCCCGCGACGTCTGTCTGTCCGATTGACGTGTCCGGTCGGGACAGCGGGCGGGGATGCCGAGACGGTGCGCGGGGCGGTTCGAGGTGGGATGCGATTACTCGAACGACGAGAGCGCCCCCACGGGCGCGTCGGTCCGGGCGGCAGAGCGGTCGATTCCCTCGTCGCCGACGGCGATGAGCGCGAAGACGCCGACGACGTCCGAACCGGCGCTCTCGGCGATGTCGAGCAGGAGTTCCTGGGTCTCGCCCGACCGGATGAGGTCGTCGACGACGAGGACGCGGTCGCCGGACGAGAGGGCGCTCGCGGGGAGGTAGTAGGTCAGTTCGATGCCCGAGTCGAGTCGCTGGCGCGCCTCGATGAACTCCTCGACGGCCGTCTCCCTCGACTTCTTGGCGTAGGCGACGCGCGCGTCGAAGTAACTCGCCATCGCGGCCCCGAGGGTGATGCCGTCGGTCGCGGCCGTCAGCACCACGTCGGGGCGCTCGAACCCGAAGGCGTTCGCGGCGACGGGAGCCACGAGGTCGAGAAACGACTGGTCGAACACCACGGCCGAGTTGTCCACGTACCCCTCCTCGTCGAACGCGATGCGGGCCTCGAGTTCGTCCGCCAGCGCCTCGAGCCCGACGCCCTCGACGACGTCGCGGGCGCGTTCGACGCCCGGGAGGACGTGCCCGTTCACGTACCGGTTCAGGTCGCCGGCGGGGAGTCCGGTCAGGTCGGACAGTTCCTCGTAGGTGCGCGTCTCCTTGAGCATCCGGAGGACGGCGACCGCCTGCAACTGCAGTGCGGCCTTCTCAGCCCTGTTCATTACCCAGTACACACTGTCGCGCAAACATGAATACTTCGGTCCCGTTCCGAGAGAATACCCCCACGGACGTGGATTACTCGTCCGCGCGGCCGCCCCTCGCGGTATCGCAGTGCCCGGCACGCCTCACCCGTCTCTGTCGTCTGCGAACCTCACCCGTCTCTGTCGTCTGCGAACCTCACCCGTCTCTGTCGTCTGCGAACCTCACCCGTCACCCAGAATCGGTCACGCTGCCACAGCAGTCGCCGCGTCGCGGTCTCGCCGCACCCCTTCCTCGCCGAGGACGCCCCCGGCGCTCACTCGTCGTCGCGGGCCCCGAGCAGTTCGGAGGCGGTCACGAGCGATTCGAGTTCGACGTCGTGTTCGGCGAGGAGTTCGCGGGCGCCCTCCTCGCGGTCGACGACGACGATGACGCGGGAGACGACCGCACCGGCCTCGCGGAGCGCCTCGACGGCGTCGGCCGCGCTCTGGCCGGTCGTGGCGATGTCCTCGAGGACGACGACCTCCTCGCCCTCGTCGAGGCGGCCCTCGATTCGGTTCGCGGTGCCGTACTCCTTTGCCTTCTTGCGGGCGATGACGTAGGGGTTGCCCGTCTCCGTGGCGGTGACGGCCACGAGAGGGACCGCGCCGAGGGCGACGCCCGCGAGTTTCGCGTCGCCGACGCGTTCCGCGAACGCCTCGGCGATGAGTGTCAGGCAGGCGGGGTCGGTCTCGAAGAGGTACTTGTCGACGTAGTAGTCGCTCGTCCCGCCGTGAGAGAGCTCGAACTCGCCGAACTTCACCGCGTCTGCGTTCCGGAGTGCCTCGATGAGTGCCGTGTTCGCCATTGGTGTACGTGGAACGGTGAAGCGCCATAAGCGGGCCGGTTGACGGTCGAGCGGCGCCGGCGACGCCGAACGAGACGCGGGGCCCGACGGCCCCCGGTCACCACGGTTCGTCCTTCAGCCCGAGGAGGTACGCGCCGACGTTGGTGACCACGTGGAGCAGCGGCGTCATCACGACGACGGCGACGACGACCGGCGGCCTGAACGTCTGTCCGAACCACGCGGGCGCGAAGACGGCGGTGAGAGAGAGCGCCCCGACGACGAAGTCCAGCTGGTCGACCACGGGGAAGGCCGCCCCGCGCTTGCGCCCGGTCCGACGCTTCAGAAAGGAGGCCGCGATGTCGCCGAGCATCGCGCCGAGGGCCATCGTCACCGCCGCACCGAGCGGGAACGACGGGAGCGCCACGCCGACGGCGGCGCTGACCGCGTGGTCGACGGCGTTGAGCGCGAGGGCGAGTGCGACGCCGGCGAGCGTGCCGAACGCCGTCCCCCGCCAGGTCTTCCCGTCACCGAGGAGTCGCCGCCCGCCGAGCGTCCGTCCGCCGTCGATGGGGCGGCCGCCGCCGGCGAGGACGGCGACGTTGTTGGGCAGGTACGCGGGGAGCATCGCCCAGAACGCGTACGCGACGAGTCCGACGACTCCGACCATGCTCACCTGTCACTCCGCACGGGACTTAAGAACCGGCGGTTTGAGCGGTGAGACGGTACGCTCATTACACGACGGTGACTACTTCCAGCACCGTGATACCACCGATAGCCAACCGCTTCGTCGCGGGCGAGTCCCCCGCAGAGGCGCTCGACCACGCTCGGCAGGCTAACCGAGACGGGCTGAAGGTAATTCTGAACCTTCTGGGAGAGCACTACCACGAACGGGGTCCCGCAGACGAGGACACGACGACGTACCTCGACCTCCTCGACGACATCGACGGGAGCGGACTCGACGCCTGCGTCTCCGTGAAGCCCTCGCAGATCGGCCTCGACGTCGGCGACGGCGTCTTCGAGGAGAACCTCGGGCGCATCGTCGAGCGAGCGGCCGAACGGGACCAGTTCGTCTGGGTCGACATCGAGGACGCGACCACCACCGACGTGACCCTCGACGCCTTCGAGCGGTACGCCCGCGAGTACGAGGGCCGCGTCGGCGTCGCCCTGCAGGCGAACCTGAAGCGCTCGCACGACGACATCGAGCGGCTCGCCGACGTCCCCGGGAAGGTCCGACTCGTGAAGGGCGCGTACGACGAGGACCCGGACATCTCCTGGAAGGACAAATCGGAGGTGAACCGCTCCTACCGGGAGCTGCTCGAGTACATGTTCGAGCACTTCGACGACGGCGACGTCGCCGTCGGGAGCCACGACCCCGAGATGCTCGAGTACGCACAGGAACTCCACGAGGAGCACGGCACCGAGTTCGAGATTCAGATGCTCATGGGGGTCCGCGAGGACGCACAGAGACGGCTGGCCGAGGAGGGATACGAGGTGTGGCAGTACGCGCCCTACGGCCCGAAGTGGTTCTCCTACTTCTACCGGCGCGTCCGGGAGCGAAAGGAGAACCTCCAGTTCGCCCTGCGGGCGGTCCTCGGCCGCTGACCGCCGGAGCGACCTCGGTTCGCCGGGCCAAGGTGGAAGGCTGATTACCCGGGAGGACACATGGGAGGACGACAGATGTCCTCATGGAGACGCGACTTCGCGAGTGGGCTGGTGGTCCTGGTACCGATTCTCGTCATCCTGTTCGTCCTCAACTGGCTCTACCAGCAGATTGCGGACCTGCCCGTCATCAACACGCTCGACCCGATACAGGGCGTCCCGGTGGCCATCGTCGTGTTCTTCATGCTGGTCCTCTCGGTCGGGTACCTGATGCGGACCACGGTCGGGCGACTGGCGGAGGGCGTCATCGACAGCCTGATGAACCGCGTGCCGCTGATTCGCATCGTCTACAACGCGTCGAAACTCGCCGTCGAGACGGCTCTGACGGGGACCGAGGACCTGCAAAAGCCCGTGCGACTGGAGACGTGGCCCGGCATGCGCATGACCGCCTTCAAGACCGGAAAGCGCACCTCCGACGGCCGGGAAGTGCTGTTTCTCCCCACCGCCCCGAACATCACCACCGGCTTCGTCGTCGAGGTCGACACGGAGCGCGTCGAGGAGGTCGACGAGGACGTAGAGCAGGCGCTGACCCGCATCCTCTCGGCCGGGTTCGCCGACAACGACCCCGGCATCGACATCGCCGTCTCCGAGGAGGACGTCGAAGAGCAGACCATCTCGACCGAGAACTGACTCCGTGCCACGCCGGGTGTTCTCGCGGCGAGGCGTGACCGAGTGGCAATCGCGAACGTGAGCGCGCCGCAGTCGCAAACGTGAGCGCGCCGCAGTCGCGAACGTGAGCGGGCGCCAATCGCGATACCGAGACGGGTGGCGGCCCGCACCGGGCGCGGACCCGGCGACCCCGCTCAGACGTAGGTGAACCAGTCGTCGTGGTCGTCGGTCCGGCGCTCGACGAGGTCGAAGAAGGCCTGCTGGAGGTCCTCGGTGACCGGACCGCGGGACCCGTTGCCGATCTCGACGTTGTCGACCTGCCGGATGGGCGTCACTTCGGCGGCGGTGCCGACGAAGAACAGTTCGTCTGCGGTGTTCAGTTCGCCGCGGCTGATCGTCGCCTCGTCGTGGACGGTGTACCCCCGCTCGCGCGCCAGTTCGATGAGCGTCCTGCGCGTGATGCCGTCGAGGATGCTCTCTGCGAGCCCCGGCGTGTACAGTTCGCCGTCCTTGACCAGAAAGAGGTTCTCGCCCGGCCCCTCGGCGACGTTGCCCTCCTTGTTGAGGACGATGGCCTCGCGGTAGCCGTTGCGGCGGGCCTCCTCGCCGGCCAGCATGCTGTTGACGTACAGGCCGGTGGTCTTGGCGTTCGTGGGAATCTGACTGGAGGCGTGCTTGCGCCACGAGGACACCATCACCTCGATGCCGTTCTCCAGCGCGTCCTCGCCGAGGTACGCGCCCCACGGCCACGCGGCGATGGCGACGGTGACCGGGCAGTCGCCGGGGCTGACCCCCAGCGAGTCGTAGCCGTAGAACGCCACCGGCCGGATGTAACAGCCCTCGAGGTCCTGCCGGCGAACCAGCTCGAGGGTCGCCTCCGTCAGCTCCTCGCGGTCGAAGGGAATCTCCATGTCGTACGGCTTCCCCGAGTTGTAGAACCGGTCCAGGTGCTCGTCCCACCGGAAGATGGCCGGCCCCTCCTCGGTGTCGTAACAGCGCACGCCCTCGAAGATGCCCGTGCCGTAGTGGAGCCCGTGCGAGAGGACGTGAATCTGCGCGTCGTCCCAGTCGACGAACTCGCCGTCCATCCAGATGGTGTCGACGTCCATTTCGTCAAAGCCCATACGCTGACGTTGACACCCAAGGCTATAAATTCGTGACATTCCCGGCGACCGAACCGGGGGTCCGGGGCGTCGACGCCTCCCCCGGCGCGCAGGCCGCGGTCTGCGCGCCAGCCCGCCCGCTCAGTCGAGCGTGACGTAGGTCCGCGTCGTCCCCACGCCCTCGATGTGCTGGAGCGTCGAGGAGACGACCTCGAGGATGGACGCGACGTCGTCCACCTCGATCTCGGCGATGACGTCGTACGCGCCGGCGACGACGTGGGCCTCGGTGACGCCCGCCGTCGCGCGGACCTCCTCGACGACGTCCGGCGAGGAACCCGTACCCGTGATGATGGCGACGTATGCGTGAACCATAGCGTGAGATACGTTCACGTGCGATATAACGTTCGCCCAGGCGGAGCGCGGAACGGCCGGGAGCGGAGAGTCTCCGCCCTCAGCGGAGCGCTTCGAGCAGTCGGTCGCCCTCGACGTAGACCAGCCCGTGTCGGCGGGCGTACGCGCTCGCGTCCGCTGGCGACCGGGCGCGGGACGTCTCGTCGTCGAGCATCTCGGCGACGACGACGGCCGGCGGGAGACCGGCCTCGGCGGCGAGGGCCAGTCCGAGTTCCGTGTGGCCCTGTCGGTCCTCGAGGAGGTTCGGCGCGCCCCGGAGGAGGTTGACGTGGCCGGGCGAGCGGAACTCCGCCGAGAAGTCCTCGACGCCGTACTCGGGGGCGGCCGCGGCGGCCTCGCCGAGCCGGGAGATGGTGAGCGCGCGGTCCTCGTCTGTGATGCCGGTGAACGTGTCGCGGTGGTTCACCGGAATCGAGAACGACGACCGGTCGTCGTACCGCAGCTGGTGGTCGGCCGTCGCCGGGTGGTCGATCGCGTCGTCGAGGAAGGGCAGTTCCCACGCCGCCCCCACCTCGTCTGCGACGGCGACGCAGACGAGTCCGCCCGCGTCGTTGCGGAGCCTAGCGACGTCCCGCGGCGTCACCGCCCGCGCCGGGTAGACGATGTCCGTCTCGCCCTCCCGGTCGTCGAAGTCGTGGATCAGGACCGGGCCGCCGCGGCGGAACGCCTCGACGGCGTCGGCGACGGTCGCGTCGGCGTCGGTGGTGCGCTGGCTCACGGTCACACCTCCTCTATCGTCACGGTCACCTGGTCGCCGTCGCCGAGGCCGAGTTCGTCGCGGAGTCGCACGGGTGCGATTATCTCGAGTTGCTGTTCGTCGTGGTGCGTCCGCTCGGGGACGATGACGTGGGCCTCGGGGAAGCGCTCGCCGTCCCGCTCGACGACCGCGGCGTAGCACGTCGCCGGACCGAAGGTCCGCTCGTCGTCCTCCCAGCCGTCGATGGGCACGGCGTCGAGCGACGCCATGCCGGGTCGCGCGCGGACGCTCTCGGGCGTGAGGTCGACGTTGAGCGTTCCCGGGAACGGTTCGTAGCCGAGTCGCTCCCGGAACTGCTCCATGTAGCCCGGCAGCGAGATGTAGTGGCGCCCCTCGCCCATCCCGCTCGTGACCGTGCCCACGAGCTGGAGCGTGCCGGCGTCCTCGAAGATGCGGCGGTAGTCGGCGTACTCGGCTCTGAGCTCCGCCTCGCCCTCCTCGGTCACCGAGATCCACTGCCCGTCGCTGACGACTTCGCGCTCGATGAACCCCGCGTCCTCCAGACGCTGGAGCCGCCGGGAGGCGGTCTGGCTCGACGCCTCGAGCCTGTCTGCGAGGCCGGCACACGAGACCTTCGCCGATCCCGAGAGCCCCCCCTCGAGGGCGATGAACTTCAGCGCGGCCAGTTCGTCGTACCCGAGGGCGGCCGCTGCCGTCTCTGACATGTTTCGAGGTTCGCCGCCGCGAGGGATAAGTATATCGGAAGTGAGAAGCATCTCACATTCGTGATGGCAGCCGGGGAGTCGACACCGGAATTTCGAGTGGGGGTCTCCTAAGTCCGTCGGTCGGCCGCTCCGAGACGGCCGCGAGACCGTTCGGAAATACCTTTATCCGCTCGTAGAAAACCTCGAATCACATGTTCAGAGAGTTCCGGAGTGAGGTCGAATCGGCGCTCTCGGCCGCCCTCGAGGCCGAGGAGCTGCCGACCGACGACCTCGGTATCGAGGAGCCACCGGAGGACGTCGACGCCGAACTCGCCTCGAGCGTCGCCTTCCGGCTGGCCGGGGAGGTCGGCGCGCCCCCGCCGGAGGTCGCCTCCGACATCGCCGGGGCCATCGACGCGGACGGCTTCGAGTATCTCGCGGCCGCGACGCCGCAGGGACCGTACGTGAACTTCCGGGTGACAGAGCGGTACTTCGCCGACACCGTGGCGACCGGCCGCGACGAGGACTACGGCCACCTCCCCGAGACGGGCGAGAGCGTCGTCGTCGAGCACACCTCCGCGAACCCGACCGGTCCGGTCCACGTCGGCCGCGCCCGGAACCCGATTCTCGGCGACTCCATCGCCCGCGTCCTCGAGTACGCCGGCAACGACGTCGAGACCCACTACTACGTCAACGACGCCGGGCGGCAGGTCGCCGTGTTCACGTGGGCCTTCGAGACGTTCGACGAGGAGGACCTCCCGGAACCCGAGCGACGGCGGGCCGACTACGAACTCGTGCGCTACTACCGCCGCGGCAACCAGTTCCTCGAATCGGCGGACGAAGCGGAGGTGGAGGCCGCAGAGGCCGAGATACAGGCCATCATGCAGGGCATCGAGGAGGGCGACCAGGAGACCTACGACCGCGTAGAGCGGGTCGTCGACCAGGTCCTCTCGGGGATGCGCCAGTCGCTGAAGCGCCTCCCGGCGACGTTCGACGCGTTCATCAAGGAGACGTCGTTCATCCGCGACGGGAGCGCAGACGACGTCGTCGAGCGCCTGCGGGAGTCGGACCACGCCGTCTACGAGGAGGACGCGTGGCAGCTCGACCTCGAGGCGTACGGTATCGACAAGAATCTCGTGTTCCTGCGCTCGGACGGGACCACGCTCTACACCACCCGCGACATCGCCCACCACGAGTGGAAACTCGACAACTTCGACCGGGCGGTCAAGGTGCTCGGCGAGGACCACAAGCTACAGGACGAACAGCTCAGGTGCGCGCTCGACGTGCTCGGACGGGACGCGGACCGCATCGCCACGCAGTTCTACTCGTGGGTGAACCTCCCCGAGGGCGGCATGAGCACCCGGAAGGGGACCGGCATCGACCTCGACGACCTGCTCGACGAGGCGGTGGCCCGCGCGCGGAAGGAAGTCGAGAGCCGCCTCGACACCCGCACCCGCGGCGACAACCTCACCGCGGACGACATCGACCGCATCGCCCGACAGGTCGGCATCGGGGCCGTCAGGTACGACATCGTCTCGAAACAGCCGACCAAGGGCATCACCTTCGAGTGGGAGAAGGCCCTCGACTTCGAGGCCCAGAGCGCGCCGTACATCCAGTACGTCCACGCACGCGCCTGCGGCATCCTCTCGGACGTGGGCGACGCCTCGCTCCCGCCGAAGAACGGCGAGTCCTCGGCGGCCGCGGTGCTCGACTCGAAGGTGCTGGAGAAACAGGAAGAGCGCGACCTCATCAAGGCCATCGCGCGCCTCCCGGCCGTCGTCGAGGCCGCCGCAGACGACCTCGAACCCCACGTGGTCGCGACCTACGCCCGCGAACTCGCGGAGGCGTTCAACGCCTTCTACCGGGAGTGTCCCGTTCTGCAGGCCGAGGGCCGCACCCGGGAGGCCCGGCTCGCGCTCGTCGAGGCCGCCAGGAACGCGGTCGCGAACTCGCTCTACGTGCTCGGTATCGAAGCGCCCGACTCAATGTAGGCCAGCGAGCGGTGCGAGGACGCCCGGACTGGTGACCAGCGACCCTCCGACGGAGTACACCACGACGGCGGCACCGCCGAGCGCGAGCAACAGGAACAGTACGATCCACCAGCGGGGGACGGATTCTTCGTCTGCCATGTCCGCAACTCAAACCAGACGCGTAAAAGAACTTCCCGTTTACCCGCCCAGCAGTCGGCGGAAGAACCCGCCTCGCTTCCCGTCCTCGTCTTCGTCGTCGGTCGCGTCCTCCCCGTCGCCGCCCGCCGCCTCGTCGCCGTCGGAGGACCGCTCATCCGACTCGACCGACGCAGATGCCGCAGACTGGCCGCCGTCGACGTCGCCTCCCCCCGGCTCTGCCTCCTCGACCAGCGGTTCGGAGTCTGACCCGCTCGCCTCGCTCTCGACCGAGTCTGCGTCCGTCTCGCTTTCCTCCGGATTCGCGTCCGTCTCGCTCTCGACCGAGTCTGCGTCCGTCTCGCTTTCCTCCGGATTCGCGCTCGCCTCGCTCTCGACCGAGTCTGCGTCCGTCTCGCTTTCCTCCGGATTCGCGTCCGTCTCGTTCCCCCCCGAGTCCGCGGTCGCGTCGTCTCCCTCTCCGACGGTCGACTCGACTCGTTCGAGCGTGTTCGCCACGCCCGTGTCGACCGACCGCGAGCCGTCTGCGTCCGGCGCCTCCGTCGAACCGTCGCCGGCGGTCGCCGCGACCTCCGCTGTGTCCGGTGCGGCCTCGCTGTCGTCGCCGGCGGTCTCCCCGTCGGCGGCGGCTTCGTCGTCGCCGGTCTCCCCGTCGCCCGTCTCTCCGCCGCCGTCCAGTTCGCTCCCGTCGGCAGTCTCGTCGGGTTCGCCCGCGGCGTCCGAGTCGGTCCGCTCGTCCGCGGTCGAGTCCGGGGCATCCGCCTGCGGGTCGGTCGCGGGAGCGGAGGGGGTCTGAACCGCGATCGACTCGCCGGTCAATTCCTCGGCGAGTTCCCGGTAGGCGAGGGCGGCGGCGCTCTCCGGCGCGTGCGTACAGAGCGGCTTCCGGGCCGCGAAGGCCTCGACGACGGCCGCGTCGTGGGGGATGCGCGCGAGCACCGGCACGTCGAGGTTCACCTGGTCGGGGACCTCGAATGTGACGTTCTCGGTGATGCGCGTGAGGACGAGGCCGCGCACGTGGGCGTCGAGTCGGTCTGCGAGCTGTCGCGTCTTGTCCGTGTCGATGAGTGCGGGGGGTTCGGGCGAGGAGACGAGGACCACCTCGTCGGCCAGCCCCAGCGGGAGCGCGTTGTCGTGGCTCAATCCGGCACCGGTGTCGAGGAGGACGTAGTCGTACTCGCGGAGGCGCGCGACGACGTCTCCGAGTGCCGTGGCGTTCGCCTTGCGGAAGTCGTCGATGTCGGTCGAACCGGGGACGACCGCGAGGCCGTCCGGACCCTCGTAGATGGCGTCCTCGACGTCGGCGTCCCCCGAGAGGACGGCGTGGAGCGTCGGCCCGTCCGGGTCGAGTCCGAGGACGGTCGCGAGGTTCGCCATCCCGATGTCGCCGTCGACGGCGACCACGTCGTGCCCCGCGGCGGCGAGCGTCGTCCCGAGGGAGGCGGTCGTCGTCGTCTTCCCGACGCCCCCCTTCGCACTGGCAACCGTGAAGACCGTACCCATAGTTCACGTGGGTCGAGACATCTATAAAAAGATAGGGCCTCGAAACTGTGAGAAAACCGAGAGTACGACCCGCTGGCCGTGCGGCGACCGTGGCTCGACCGGGGCGACCGGTCCGCAATCCGACGATTCGTTCGGTCGTGTTTCTGACACGCTCCGGGAGAGGCGGGAGGACGGTGACCCGAGCGGATGAATCGGTGTCGACCGAACGCTTTTCCCGGCGGCTTCGAACGTGCTGACGTGAGAGACCCACCGACGCCGCTCGACGACGGAAGTGCGCTCCTGTGGCTGCGGACCGACGCCGACCGCGACCGGCTGCGGGAGGTGTTCGACGACGCCGTCGTGGGACTGACGGCCACCGTCGGGTTCGCCATCGGACGGCGAGAGGAACCCGACTACGAGGAGGAACTTCAGGACATCGCCGAGGAGATTCGGGAACTCGGCGGCGGTTCGGTCCCGGAGCACCCGGACGAGTTGAGCGAGGAGGAGCGCAGGAAGTACGAGGTTCTCAGGGACCGGTTCGTGAAGACGAAACAGACACGGAAGTCGCTGGAGGGTTCCGCATCAATCGTTCCCGCGCCGGCGATGGTCGTGCTCGCCGGGGAGCCCTTCCCGGACGACGTCGCCTCGTATCTCCATTCCAGACTCACGGCCCACGGCTGGGCGTACGCGCTCACCGCCGGAAGCGGGGAGTCGTCGGACTCGCTCACGAGCGCGGACCTCGTCGACCCGCACGCCGTCACTGAAGCGGACGTCGAGGCCCGCATCGAAGCGGTGTGGACCGAAGCGGAGTGAGCCGTGTCGCCTCCGGTGACGCGAGCGGAGGGGCGCCCGACGGCCGTCGTCCGCACCGGACCGTTTCGGCGACAGGAGGCCAGTCAAAGGTTACTTAGGCGCTGGCCGGGCTAGTTACGACGATGAGTACCGACGCCGAAGGGAGTAACGAGGACCGCCGGAAGTACGAGTTCCGGAAGGTCATCGAGGAACTCCAGGAGTACGAGGGGTCCGGGACCCAGCTCGTCACGATATACATTCCCGACGACAAGCCCATCTCGGACGTCGTCGATCACGTCATTCAGGAACACAGCGAAGCCTCCAACATCAAATCGAAGCAGACGCGGACGAACGTACAGGACGCCCTGACGAGCATCAAGGACCGCCTCCGGTACTACGACACCTACCCCCCGGACAACGGACTCGTTCTCTTCAGCGGCGCGGTCGACTCCGGCGGCGGCCAGACCGAGATGGTCACCCGCGTGCTGGAGCGTCCCCCCGAACCCATCCAGTCGTTCCGGTACCACTGCGACTCGGATTTCCTGACCGAACCGCTGGAGGAGATGATGGCCGACAAGGGGCTGTTCGGCCTCGTCGTCCTCGACCGCCGCGAGGCCAACGTCGGGTGGCTGAAGGGCAAGCGCGTCGAACCAGTGAAGTCGGCGTCCTCGCTCGTGCCGGGCAAACAGCGGAAAGGCGGGCAGTCCGCCCAGCGGTTCGCCCGCCTGCGCCTCGAGGCCATCGACAACTTCTACCAGGAGGTCGCGGAGATGGCGAACGAACTGTTCGTCCCGAAGCGCCACGAACTCGACGGCGTCCTCGTGGGGGGCCCGTCGCCGACGAAAGACGAGTTCCTCGACGGCGACTACCTCCACCACGAGATACAGGGCAAGGTGCTCGGGAAGTTCGACGTCGCCTACACCGACGAGTCGGGCCTCTACGACCTCGTCGACGCCG
>JBDGSQ010000033.1:0-24179 GCA_042217455.1 Haloferacaceae archaeon
AACAGCGCGAGGCGCTCGAGGCCTTCGCCGAGGCCGGCGGCGAGGAGATCGACGTCTCGGAGGGCTTCTTCGAGAAGCTGAAAAACAGCTTCTGAGGCCGGCCGCACGGAGAGCTCCCCCTCGAGTTTCACCGGAAACGCGGTGTGTCGGCTCGTCCACAGGCTTTCGGTGCTGGCGCTCTACGTGTCACGTGATGTCCTACGACAAGGCGAACTACGAGAACGTCGAACCGGTCGCCGACGGACTGACCTTCCTCCGGGGCGCGCTGGACTGCGAGAACCTCGGCGTGTCGGTGCTGGAGTGCGACCCCGGGTGGACCGGCAAGCCCCACGACCACGCCGAGGACGGACAGGAGGAGGTGTACGTGCTGGTCGACGGCGACGCCACGGTGACCGTCGAGGGCGAGGAAGTGTCGATGACAGCGGGCGACGCCCTGCGGGTCGACCCCGAGGCGACGAGACAGGTACGGAACGGCGACGGCGAGAGCCGGTTCGTCGTCGTCGGCGCGCCCTGACCGGCGCGCGCCACCGGGACGGCGGGGAGCGAGACCCCGCCGTGTGATGGTCGCGGTGTCCTCGCCGCCCCGACAGCCACGGCGGTCCCGCGACGCTTTTCTCGCCGACGCGCGTAGGCCCGGACATGGACGCCATCGGCGACCTCGTCGCCCGGGAGCGACGCGGGGAGCGTCTCGCCCTTCGCTCACCCGCCGCGTCGCGGGCGGTCGACTACCACGACTTCTGTACGACCGCGTGGAAGGCCGGAAACGCCCTGCGCTACCTCGGCGTGGGTCCCGGGGCGCTCGTCGCCGTCGCTCCGGACCCGACGTCGGTGCCGGTGCTGACCTTTCTCGGCGCTGCGCAGCTGGGGGCGGTGACGCGGTTCGAGCCGGTCGCTGACGGGTCGGCCCGCGTCGTCGTCGTCCCCAGCGACCGCGAGGGTGCCTTCTCTCTCCCGCCCGAGAGCAAACTCGTCGTCTACGGCGGCGACCCGGCCTCGCCGACGGTCACCCACTGGGAGGGGACGGTGTGGAGCGAGAACCCGTCGTTCCCGCCGACCGACGTGGACCCCGACGCGCCCGCACTCGAGTCGGCCGACGGCCGACACTCCCACGCGGACCTGCTCGCGGCCGCGGAAGCCGTCGTCTCCGAGTTCGACGTCCACCCGGAGGACGCGGTGACCACCGACGCGCCGCTGTCTGACCCCCGGGCGGTCGTCGCCGGCGTGGTCGCGCCGCTGCTCGCGCGGGCGACGGTGGTGCTCGGGGGCGGAGGGGGCGACGCCGGGGTAGCTGGCGAGAGTGGCTCGGACGAATACGATGAGGGCAGCGCCGGGGGGGACAGCGGGGGCAACTCCCGGGGAGACAGCGGGGACGACGCCGGCGAGGGCGCGGACCCGACAGTCGTCCCCGTGTCGGCAGTCTCGCTGTGAGCGACGGCCTCCGTGGCGGTCGCGATGGATTCAGCGCGCCTCGCGTATCTCGTCGAGCGCGCCGGGGTTCTCGATGCTGCTCAGGTCACCGAGGTCCTCGCCGGCGTATATCGAGGAGATGACCCGGCGGAGAATCTTCCCGCTCTGGGTCTTGGGGAACTCGTCGACGAACAGCACCTCGCGCGGGCGGAAGGGCTTGCCGAGTTCCTCGCCGACGAGGTCTCGCAGTTCCCCCCGCAGGGAGTCGCCGGCCTCGGCGTCCGGTTCGAGGACGACGTAGGCGACGACGGCGGTGCCGGTGGTGTCGTCGGGGACGCCGACGGCGGCGGCCTGATTCACGGCGTCGTGTTCGATGAGCGCGCTCTCGACCTCCGCGGGGCCGACCTTGCGCCCGGCGACGTTGAGCGCGTCGTCGGCGCGGCCGTGGAGGAACCAGAAGCCGTCCTCGTCTTTCTGCGCCCAGTCGCCGTGGTCCCAGAGGTCCTCCCACGTGCTCCAGTACTCCCCGAGGTACCGCTCGTCGCCCTCCCAGAGCGACTTCGTCATCGAGGGGCAGGAGTCGCGGGCGACGAGGAAGCCCCGCTCGTGGGTGTCAGCGATGCTCTCGCCCTCGGCGTTCACGATGTCGACGTCCATGCCCAGCCCCGGCCCGCCGAGGGTACAGGGCTTCAGCGACTGAATCGGCATCGGCATGAGGAAACAGCCGCATATCTCGGTGCCGCCGGAGATGTTGATGATGGGGGCCTCGCTCCCGCCGACCTCCTCGTAGAACCACAGCCACGACTCCGGGTCCCACGGTTCGCCCGTCGACCCCAGCAGGCGCAGGCTGGAGAGGTCGTGGTCCTCGACCCACTCGTCGCCGTACTTCCGGAGCGCCCGGATGGCCGTCGGCGAGATGCCGAAGGTGGTGATGCCGTGACGGTCGATCATCTCCCAGAAGCGGTCGGGGTCCGGGTAGTCCGGCGCGCCCTCGTACATGAAGATGGTACCGCCGAAGGTGTGGTTGCCGATGAGCGTCCACGGCCCCATCATCCAGCCGATGTCCGACACCCAGAAGAAGCGGTCGTCGTCCCTGTGGTCGAACCCGAAGTAGATCTCTTTGGCCGTCTGCAGCAGGACGCCCGCGTGGGTGTGCACGATGCCCTTCGGCTTGCCCGTCGTCCCCGAGGAGTAGAGCAGCATCGACTCCTGTTCGGAGGGCAGACGCTTGGTCTCGTACTCGTCGTCGGCTTCGAGGACCGCCTCGTCCCACCACTCGTCCCGGTCGTCGTCCCAGTCCAGGTCGTCGCGCTCTGCGGCGGGCGACGCCTCGCTCCCGAGGCGGTCGTAGACGACGACGTGCTCGACGGTGCCGGCCTCGGCCATCGCCTCGTCCGCGGTCGGTTTGAGCAGGACCTCGTCGCCGCGGCGGTAGAAGCCGTCGGCGGTGAACAGCACCGACACCTCCGGTTCCTCGAGGCGGGTCGCGGTGGCGTCGACGCCGAAGCCGGAGAAGATGGGGACGGCGATCGCGCCGACCTTGAAACAGCCGTAGAGAATCGAGATGACCTCGGGGACCATCGGCATGTAGAGGCCGACGGTGTCGCCGGTGCCGACGCCGCGCTCCTCGAGGACGTTCGCCACGCGGTTGGCCTCGCGGTGGAGTTCGCGGAAGGTCACCTCGCGCACCTCGCCGTCCTCGCCCTCCCACGTGCAGGCCACCGAGTTCCGGGTCGGCGAGTCGGCGGCGGCGTGCCTGTCGAGGACGTTGTGGGCGACGTTTATCTCGCCGCCGACGTACCAGTCCGTGAACTGCGGTCCCTCCGTGTCGTCGCGCACCTCGTCGTAGTCCTCGTAGAACTCGACGCCGAGGTACTCCGGCAGGACGTCCCAGAACCAGTCGACGTCGCCGGTCGTGCGCTCGATAAGTTCGTCGTAGTCTGCGATGTCGTACTCCCGCATGAACTCGTAGACGTTCGTCGACTCGACGAACTCCTCGCTCGGTTCGTGTACGATTTCGTCGAACTCAGGCGCGTCCATGGCTACCCGTTCCGGTGCTGAGTTCAAGTAATTTTACGCGACGTCTCGGCGAGCGAAAGACCGCGCCGGTGGGCCACGGGGAGCGTCGCCGCGAACGTTCTCGGCGTCGGACGGGAGACGGGGCGAGCGTTCCAGCGGGGAATCCTTTTACATCCCCCCGCGCTACCTCCCTCCATGTACCTCCGGGACGCGAAAAACCGCGAAGAGGTCTGGCTTCTGGACCACATCGAGGAGATGGGCCTCGACGACGCCGCCTTCCGCTCCCGGGACTACGTCATCGCCCTCGACGAGGAGACCCACGAGAAGGCCGGGTTCGGTCGCATCCGCATCCACAAGACCGACGACGGCCGGTTCTGCGAACTGACGAGCGTCGGTGTCCTCGAAGCGTGGCGCGGGCAGGGCGTGGGGGCGCACGTCGTCGAGCGACTCGTAGAGAAGGCCGGCGACGAGGGGTTCGACGTGGTGTACGTGCTCACCGACGTACCGGACTTCCTTTCGACGTTCGGATTCGAGCCGGTGGCGTCGTCGGACCTGCCGCCGCCCATCAGCGAGCGACTGGAGAGAAAGCGCGAGTCGCTCGCGCCGGACGCCGTCGCAGTCGGACTCTCCGTCACCGACTTCTCGATGCCACTCCGACTCCGCGAGGCGTTCAAGGACGCCGCACCCCGCGAGGAGGAGTCGAGCGAGCCGGAAGAGACCCCCGAGGACTTCGGCATCGACCCCGACAGCGCCACCTACAAGTACGACACCGGCGGGTGAAACGGGGAGTGCGACCGGAACGACCGCTCGGACCCGAACCGTTCCGCCGGGGTCGCCCCGGAGGCCGGGATGCGTCCGGAGCCGGTCTCAGGACCGGTCTCTGAGGAAGTCGTTGCTGAACGCGATCCACGCCAGCACCGACAGGAACAGGATGGGCGGGATGAGCGCGAAGCCCCACAGCGGCCGGAGGCCCATGCCGAGTATCAACACCACGTCCGCGAGACCGAGGACGAGGAACGGGAACACGGCGAGCGCCGCCCGCTTCCTGTTCGGCGTGTCCCGGTCCGCGAGGATGGACGTCGCCATGTGGTGAGGGTGTGCGTTCCACCGTCAAAAGCGCCCCGCTCTGCGTGTCGCTCCGTCGGTTCACGTCCGCGTCAGGTTCGTCTGGTCACTCCGACCGCGTCGCGTCGTCGGCGTCACTTCGGTCCCGTCTGCGCGTCCCCGTTCCCGTCTTCGAGTCGGGAGGCGAGTTCGACGAGCGAGAACAGCCCCCCGAGGATGACCAGCGCGAGGACCGCTGCGAAGGTGCCCAGTGCGACCCCGCCCGCCGGGAGCGTGAAGCGACCGAACAGTCGCACCGTCGCTCCCGCCTGCGCGGCGTTCTCGCCGATTATCGCGCCGACGACCCCGGAGACGAGGACGACGGTGGCCCCCACCGCGAGCAGAATTCGACGACCGAGCGTGTCCCGGTTCACGGCCGGCGGTAGGGGACGGCCGGTATTGGTCCTTCTGGAACGGGATGGAGGTCACCGGCGTCGACGACGGGGGCGGCGTGGCGATTCCGGCGTCGACGGCTGGAGCCACAGGGAGACACCGCCGTCGGCGACGACCTGACGTGGCAACTGGGAGTCTGTCGGGGTGACGACCCGGAACTACTTGCACGTCCGGGGGCTACCTCGCGGCATGGATTCCCTCCTCGAAGCGGCCCGCGAGGCGCTGGACGGCGCGTACGCGCCGTACTCGGACTACCACGTCGGCGCGGCGCTCGAAACCGAAGACGGGTCGGTGTACACCGGGTGCAACGTCGAGAACGCCAACTTCTCGAACAGCCTCCACGCAGAGGAGGTGGCCGTCGGTGCGGCCGTCGCCGACGGCCACAGGTCGTTTTCGCGACTCGCGGTCACCTCCGCCGCCCGCGACGGCCTGACGCCCTGTGGCATGTGCAGACAGACGCTCGCGGAGTTCTGCGGGACCGACTTCGAGGTGGTCTGCGACGCGGGCGACGGCGAGACGACCACCTACGCCCTCGGCGACCTCCTGCCGAACGCCATCTCCCGGGAGATGGTCGAAGAGGGGAAGCGCGGGTGAGTCGCGGCCGGAGACGACCCGTGCGGAGTCGGTCGCCCGGGAACTTCGTCGCCCCCGCCCTCGGGATTTACGTCGTCGCGGGCGGAACCGCCCTCGCATGCCAGACGACCCAGGGGAGTCGAGAGCGGAGGTCCAGTACCACGTGGAGGTCGGACCGGGCGACGTCGCCGACGCCGTCCTCCTCCCGGGCGACCCCGAGCGGGTCCCGAAGATAACGGCGACGTGGGACGACCACGAGGTCGTCGCCGAGCACCGCGAGTACCGGACCGCGACCGGCCACGTCGACGGCGTGCCGGTCTCCGTCACCTCGACCGGCATCGGGAGCCCGTCTGCCGCAATCGCCGTCGAGGAGCTCGCCCGCGTGGGCGCGGACACGCTCGTCAGAGTCGGGTCCTGCGGGGCGATACAGCCGGAGATGGACGTCGGCGACCTCGTCGTCACGACGGGCGCGGTCAGACAGGAGGGGACCTCCGACGAGTACGTCCGGGAGGACTACCCGGCGGTCGCAGACCACGAGGTCGTCTCGGCGCTCGTCGCCGCCGCGGAGCGACTCGGCCACGATTACCACGTGGGACTGACGATGAGCGCGGACAGCTTCTACGCCGGACAGGGCCGCCCCGGATTCGAGGGCTTTCGCGCGGCCGGGAGCGAGTCGCTCGTCGAGGACCTCCGCGAGGCGAACGTGAAGAACATCGAGATGGAGGCGAGCGCCGTCCTGACGCTCGCGAACGTCTACGGCCTGCGGGCCGGGGCCGTCTGTACCGTCTACGCCAACCGGGTCACCGGCGAGTTCCGCACCGAAGGCGAGTCGGCGGCGGCGGAGACGGCGAGTCTCGCGGTCGCGCTCCTCGCCCGGATGGACGAGGTGAAACGCGAGGCCGGGGCCGACCGCTGGCACGCCGGCCTCTCGCTCTGAGGACCGCTCCTCGACAGCGTATCACACGGTATCGCGGCGCACTAAATCGACCGACGGCGGGACGGGCACTTCAAAGCCCTCTTATCCGAGGAAACCGCATCCGCAGGTATGAGTGCCCAGGTCGTTATTCTCGGGGCTGGATACGCTGGTTCCGGAGCGGTACAGAGCTTCGAGGGGGCCATCGGAGACGAGGCCGACCTCACGTGGATCTCTGCGACCGACTACCACCTCGTTCTGCACGAGTCTCACCGCGTCATTCGCGACCCGGCCGTCGAGCGGAAGATCTGCCTGCCCGTCGACGAGATAAAGTCCCCCGACACCCGCTTCGTCGAGGCCCACGTCGCGGACGTCGACGTCGACGAGCGAACGGTCGAACTCGCGGACGAACGAACCGTCGACTACGACTACCTGCTGGTCGCGCTCGGGACAGAGACGGCGTTCTACGGCATCGACGGCCTCGCGGAGTACGCACACACGCTGAAGAGTCTCGAGGACGCCCGCGGGATTCACCGCGCGGTGGCCGAGGCGGCGACGGAGGCCAGCCGCGACGACCCCGCGCGGGTGCTCGTCGGCGGGGCCGGCCTCTCGGGCATCCAGTCGGCCGGCGAGATAGCGGAGTACCGCGACGACAACGACGCCCCACTCGACATCACGCTGGTCGAGGGCCTCGACGAGGTCTTCCCCGGCAACGACCCCGAGGTGCAGGGCGCGCTCAGAAAGCGCCTGCTGGAGAAGGAGATCGACATCCTCACCGGCGAGTTCATCTCGAAGGTCGACGAGGAGACGGTCTACCTCGGCGGCGGCGAGGACGAACCGCCGGAGGAGCTGGCCTACGACGTCCTCGTCTGGACCGGCGGCATCACCGGCCGCGACGAGGTCGCCGGCATCGACGTCGAGCAGGACGAGCGCAGCCACCGCATCAACGTCAGTTCGGACTTCCGGACCAGCGACGACCGGGTGTTCTCCATCGGCGACTCGGCGCTCGTCGAGCAGGCGGGCGACGACGTGGCCCCGCCGACCGCGCAGGCCGCGTGGCAGGCCGCCGAGGTGGCCGGCGAGAACCTCGCGCGGGCCGTCCGGAGCCAGCCGCTCCGGACGTGGTACCACGAGGACAAGGGGACGGTCATCTCGGTGGGCGAGGAGGCCGTCGCCCACGACGTGAAGGGCGTCCCCATCAACACCTTCGGCGGCCCGGTCGCGAAGCTCCTGAAAAAGGGCATCGCGGCCCGCTGGATAGCCGACGTCACCTCGCTCCGACGCGCCGTCGACGCGTGGAGCGACATGTGAACCGCGGCCGCCGACAGTTCACGACGCGGCTCCGTCCCTGACGGTCTCCCCTCGATTCTCTCTCCGCTCCCGGCGGTTCGCCTCTCGAATCACGCTGTCCTCGCTGGCGACGCATCTCTCGAATCGCGCTGTCTACGCTGGCGATTCGTCTCTCGAATCGCGCCTATCCTGTGACGTTCCCGGGGGAGCGTGACGAGGGCGTCCCCGGCGGAGCCGCCCGGGGCCTCACTCGTCGAGGGGCGTCTGGTCGTCGACGACGTCCCCGAGGCCGAGTCGCTCGACCGTCGCCGGGGTCGGGAGCCCGCGCTCGCCCCACCCGCGGGCCGCGTAGTACGCGTCGAGCAGGCGCGCGAAGTGGTCCGCGTCGAGCGCCGCCCCCTCGTTCGGCCCGTCGGCGACGGGTTCTTCGAGCGCGGGCGGGAGCGCGTCGTCGTCGCGGGTGAACCCCTCCCGGGCGTTGAACAGCCGGACGAGGTTCCAGACGCGCTCGCCCACGGTCCGGAGGTCGTCCGCCGGCGGCGGGTGCCCGACCGCCGACAGCCACTCCGCGCCGAGGTCCTCGTGCAGGGCGACCCCGGCGAAGTCGTCGGCGACGAGGCTCCAGAGCACCGACCGCCGGTCCTGCGCGTGGACGACGGCCTCGACCCGCCGGTCGTCGTCCCAGCCCTCCCGCGCGAACACCTCGCGCTCTATCGGTCGCGCCCGCCGGTGACACCCCCCGCGGTCGCTCGTCGCGTACGCGAGCGCCATGCTCTCGGCCGCGCGCGGGTCGTAGGAGGGGAGCGCCATCGACTTGACCGTCGGGACGAGCGCGTCCGTCGTCTCGTCGCCGAGGCGGGTCGCCGCCCGCTCGACGCCGTCGGCGAGCGCGTCTGCCAGCGGGGTCTCCCGCGTCGCGATCTCGCGGATGAGGTCGCGGGCGGACTCCGGCTCGCCGAAGGCGACGTCGCTGTCGACGACGCCCTCGTCCGCGGCCCGGACCGCCCACGCGACGGCGTTGCCGGCGCTGATGACGTCCATTCCGAGGCGGTCGCAGGTCGCCCCGAGGGTCGCCACCGCGTCGAACTCGTCGACGCCGAGGCCGGCGCCGAGCGTCATGGACGCGGCCCCGCGGGGGACGCTCTCTCCCTCCTCGGTCTCGACGCGGAACCCGCCCGGGACCGGGTCGTCCTCGCGTTCGCGGCCCTCCGCGGCGCGACGCACCGCCTCGACGCCGATGTCGTCTGCGTCCTCGAACTGGCTCTCCTGCCAGCCGCGCGTTGCGAGCGCGCCCACCTCGTTGGCGAAGTCCACGCTCTCTACGGTCTCGCCCGCCGACTGCCACCGGCCGACGTCGCCCTCGCGGTACCGGGCGGCGTACTCCTCCCGGAGGGCGGCGAGCCCCTCCGGCGGGTCGCCGCGGGCGACGAGGGCCTTCAGGTTCTTCGACCCCATGACCGCGCCCGCGCCGCCTCGCCCGGCGTGGTGGTCGCCCCCGTCCGACGCGATGGTGGCGTAGGCGACCTCGCTCTCGCCGGCCGGACCGACGCAGGCGACCGCGGCGTCCGGGAAGGCCGCGTCCGTCTCGACCGCGTCCGCGCCTTCGAGGTCGCCCGCGGGTTCGACGCTCGCAGTCCCGTCTGCCACCTCCACGACGACGGGTTCGTCCGCCCGTCCCGTGACCAGCACGCAGAGCGCCCCGTCGAGCGCGCCGGCCAGTCGCCCGGGGAACGAACCGCCGCTGTAGGAGTCGAGAAACGCACCCGTGAGCGGCGACTTCGTGACCGCGGCGTACCGCGGCTCGCCGGGCAGGTAGCCAGTGAGCGGCCCCAGCACGAACGCGAGAGCGTTCTCGGGACCGAGCGGGTCGACCCCGGCGTCGAGTTCCTCGTACAGGAATCGCGCGCCGAGGCCCTTCCCGCCGACGTACCGCCGACGCCACTCCTCGGGGACGCGCTCACGGTCGACCCGCTTCGCGCTCAGGTCGACCCTGAGGACGTCCGTCGGCGCGGTTCGCGTCATCCGTGGACGGATAGCGCGCTGACGTGGATAAACGTTCGCAACGCGGTACCGGTCCTCGAACCGATATCACCCGGACTCGGCGGTCCGGACGTCGTCGCAGACGCGAGAGAAGAGAGCGAGAGTCAGTGAGCGGGCTCTTCGGCCGGAGCCTCCATCGACTCGATGAAGAGGATGAGGACGTTGTCGCTGTCGGCCTTCCCGTCCACGACGCCCTCGATGACGAGTTTCGAGAGCGGCGTGGGGCCGACGACCACCTCGTCGCCCTCGTGGAAGTCCCGCACCGACCCCTGCAGGTGAATCTCCGCCCGGCAGAGCTCCGGGTGGTGGACCGAACTGAGGTTGATCTGGCTGACGTTCGCGTTCTCGACGCGCTCGCCGCCGTGGTAGAGCGGGACGTTCGCGGGTTCGTCCATCTGGTCGACGTCGAGCGCCTCGTACGCCCGCGCCGTCGGCTTGTACCCGCCCTTCGGGCCGGGGACGCCCTCTACCAGCTGGAGCGCCTTGAGACTCTGCATCTGGTTGCGGATCGTCCCCGGATTCCGGTTGACCATCTCTGCGATTGCCTCCCCTTTCACCGCGTCCTCTTTCTCCCGGTAGAGATTTATCAAGGAGTTGAGGATTTCTTTCTGACTCGACGTCAGTTCGATCGATGACATGGCTTGAAGTTGGCAACCGCCGTCCTTAAATGCGATGGATGGTCGGACAGTCGCGTATCTGGCGCGTGACGGGTGGAGACGCCCGTCTCGTGCCGCGTTCGTCAGGAAAGCGACACCGTTTTAGACGGGGACGGTGGGGTGCTATACATGCAGGACAAGCGCGTCCTCGTCACCGGAGGGGCCGGGTTCATCGGCTCGAACCTCGCGAATCATCTCGCGGCCGACAACGACGTCGTGGCCGTCGACGACCTCTACCTCGGGACGCCCGAGAACCTCGACGACGACGTCGAGTTCGTGGAGGGGAGCGTCCTCGACGAGGACCTTCCCTCCGACGTGGACGTCCTCTTTCACCTCGCCGCGCTCTCCTCGCGCAACATGCACGAGGAGAATCCCCGGCGCGGGGCCAGAGTGAACGTCGAGGGGTTCGTCAACGCCGTCGAACAGGTCAGACAGGACGGCTGTGAGACGGTGGCCTACGCCTCCACCTCCTCGATATACGGCAGTCGCACGGAGCCGTCCCCCGAGTCGATGCCCGTCGAGGCCCACACCGGCTACGAGGCGTCGAAACTCGCCCGCGAGCGCTACGGAGAGTACTACGCCAACCACCACGACATGGCGGTCGCCGGCCTCCGCTTTTTCTCGGTCTACCAGGGATTCGGCGGCAACGAGGCCCACAAGGGCGAGTACGCGAACACCGTCGCGCAGTTCGCAGACCAGATTGCGTCGGGCGAGGCCCCGGAACTGTTCGGCGACGGCACGCAGACGCGCGATTTCACCCACGTCGACGACGTGGTCCGCGCCTGCGAACTCGTCGCCGACGAGGCGCTCACGGGCGTCTACAACGTGGGCACCGGCGAGGCCTACAGCTTCAACGAGATGGTCCAGCTGATAAACGAGGCCCTCGGCACCGACGTCGAACCCGAGTACATCGAGACGCCGTTCGACGACTACGTCCACGACACCCTCGCGGACCCGACGAAACTCGAGGAGGCGACCGGCTGGGAACCCGAGATCGACTTCGAGGAGGGCGTCGCGCGGGTCTGTTCGCCCTACCGGTGAGAGCCGCGTCTGCGGCGTGCTGACCCGGGTTCAGTCCGACGACCGGGTCCGGTCGACGAACTCGACTGTGACGTCCACGTCCGATTCCGTGCGGGACTCGATTCGCCGCTCCACGTCGTCTGCGAGCGTCGGGTAGGGCCGGTCGGCCGGCCGTCTGACCACCACCGTCACCGACCGCGACGTCTCCGTTCCGCCGACGCCGACGAACCCGGACTGGACCGAGACGAGTTCGAGCGCGTCGAGCGAGTGCTCGTCGTCGAGGAGTTCCTGCACGGCGGTCTTGGTCTGGTTCTCGTAGGATATCTGGTGGACCAGCACGTTCCCGGCCGCGGCGGTGACGACGAGCATCACCACGGTGAGAATCACCGTCTGCGCCGAGAGACCGAACGCGACGCCTCCCCCGTCCTCCGGGGTGGCGTCGGTCGGACCGCGTTCGGGGACGAATCCGAGGTACCGGAACGCGCCCACGGCGGCGACGTTGATGGAGACGACGTTCACGAGCAGCACGACGGCCGCCGCGAAAGCCACCGCCGGGAGCCCCCACGCGAGGCCGATGCCGACCGTGGCAGCGGCGGGGACGATGGCGGCGGCCACGGCGACGCCGACGAGCGACACCGGGAGTTCGGTCGCGAGGCCGAACCCGCCGGCCGCACCCGCCGCGAGGGCGACCACCAGCGTCAGCAGGCCCGGCGAGGTCCGCTGGCTTATCTGGGCGATGGTGCTCACCTGCAGCGCGGGCGGAACGAACTGCGCGTGCTGGAGTGCGAGCCCGAAGACGGTCGCGCCGGCGACTGACACGACGAGCCCGAGCACCTGCGTGCGCATCCCGTCGCGAAAGAGGACCTCCTCGCGGAGGCTCGCCCCGACGCTCGCCATCAGCGCCGCCCCGACCTGCGGCGCGATGACCATCGACCCGACGACGATGGCGGGAGAGTCGAGCAGCAGGCCCGCCGTCGCCACCAGCACGCTCAAAAGCGTCATCAGGTAGTACGCCTCCGCGCCGGGGTACATCGCGCGGGCCTTCGAGCGGAGCTCCTCGTTCGAGATGCTCTCGTCTTCCTCGTCGCCGGTCACGAACCGGTCTTCCAGCGCCTTGAAGTTCGGCGTCCGCGCCGCCTCGGCGTTCACGACGACCCGGTACGCCTCCGAGTCGAGCCCCGCTTCCGTGAGTTTCTGCTGGAACGACTCCACCGCCTGGACCGGGAGCGGGAACTCCACGACTGTGGCGTCCTCGTCTGCGGTCTCGGTGGCGACGAAGTCGACGCCCTCCTCGCGGAGGACCTCGTAGACTGACTCGCGGACGTCCTCCGGCACCCGCACCTGAACGAGTCGCATTGTGTCACAGTGGGCACCGAGCCCAAAGTGAGGTTCGGAGGTGTGGCGAGATGGAACGTTCGGACGCCTGTCGTCCGCGCGGTCACCGCACAGACCGAGCACCGCCGCACTCCTCGACACTCACAGACCGAGTGCCGGTCCGCATCGGGGTCTCCCTCACAGACCGAGCGCCGGTCCGCGCTCCTCGAACACGTCCGCGAGGGTGCGGTCCCGCTCCTCGATGTCGTACCGCACCCGGACGAGCGGCTTCTCCACGTCGAGCAGGCGGCCGAGGTCGAACGGCGTCCCGACGAGGACGAGGTCGCAGTCGACGGCGTTGACTGTCGCCTCCAGCTCCCGGACCTGTTCTCTCGAGTATCCCATCGCCGGGAGGACGTTCCCGAGGTGGGGGTACTCCTCGAAGACGCGCCGGAGCGACCCGACGGCGGCGTCGCGCGGGTCGACGGTCTCGCTCGCGCCGAACTGCTCTGCCGCGAGGGTGGCCGCGCCGTAGGACGTGCCGCCGTGGGTGAGCGTCGGCCCGTCCTCGACCGCGAGGACCCGCGCGCCCTCGATGCTTGCCTCGTCGTCTGCGGTGACGACCGAGTCGGCGTGGATGATTTCGGCGTCCGGGTTCGTCGTCCTGACGTTGCCGACGACCGTCTCCACGTCGGCGGGGTCCGCGGTGTTCTCCTTGTTGACGACCACGTAGTCCGCGAGTCGGAGGTTCGTCTCGCCGGGGTGGTACCGCAGTTCGTGGCCGGCGCGGAGGGGGTCGGCGAGGACGAAGTGGAGGTCGGGGACGAAGAAGGGCAGTTCGTTGTTGCCGCCGTCCCAGACCAGCGCGTCCGCTTCGGCTTCGGCCTCCGACAGGATGGCCTCGTAGTCGACGCCGGCGTAGACGACGTGGCCGTGTTCGAGGTGCTGTTCGTACTCCTCTCGCTCCTCGATGGTCACGTCGTGGGCGTCGAGGTCGTCGTAGTCGGCGAATCGCATCACCGCCTGCTCGCGCAGGTCGCCGTAGGGCATCGGCTCGCGGACCACCACGACGTCGTTGCCGCGGGCCGACAGTTCGTCTGCCACCTTGCGGGCGGTCTGGGACTTGCCACAGCCGGTGCGGACCGCGTCGACGGCGACGACCGGCACCGACGCGGGGAGCATCATCCCGGTGCCGACGAGTCGGAAGTCCGCACCGGCCGCGAGCGCCCGCGAGGCCTGGTGCATGACGTGCTCGTGGGAGACGTCCGAGTACGAGAAGACCACCTCGTCGACGCCTCGCTCGCGGACGATGGACTCCAGGTCCGCCTCGGGGAGAACGGGTATCCCGTCGGGGTAGCCCTCGCCCGCGAGTTCGGCCGGGTACGTCCGCTCGGGCAGCTCCGCGAGTTCGCCGACGTTCTGGGAGGCGGTCTGGGTGAACGCCACCACCTCGTGGTCGTCGTCGCCGCGGAACACGCTGTTGAAGTCGTGGAAGTCCCTCCCGGCCGCGCCCATGATGAGAACCCGTCGCGACATGCCCAGAAGATATGTTCAGCACGACGATAAGTCTGTGGCAGCGGCGACAGGTGGCCCCGGCGAAACGTCTTTGCCGCGGAGGGACGAACGTCCGAACCGCATGACGCGAACGGTCGTCGCCCTCGGCGGCAACACCCTCCTGCGTCGCGGCGAAGACTCACTCGCCGGCGAGCGGCGGCGCATCCGCGAGGCCGCCGCCCTCGTGGCCGACCTCCGCGACAGGGGGCGCGAGGTGGTGCTCACCCACGGGAACGGCCCGCAGGTCGGGAACCTCCTGCTCCAGCAGGAGGCGACGGACGTCCCCTCGCTGCCGCTCGACGTCCTCGTCGCCGAGACGCAGGCGCAGATCGGCTACCCGCTCCAGCGCGAACTCGACAACCGACTGGGCGACGGCGAGGCCGTCACCGTCGTCACGCAGGTCCGCGTCGACCCGGAGGACCCGGCGTTCTCGGAACCGACGAAGCCGGTCGGCCCGTTCTACTCCCGCGAGGAGGCCGACGGCAAGGAGTTCGAGACGGCGCAGGTCACGACGCGTGACGGCGAGGAGGCCTTCCGCCGGGTCGTCCCGTCGCCCGCCCCCGAGTCGGTCGTCGAGGCCGACCGGATTCGCCGACTGGTCGAGGGCGGTGCCACCGTCGTCGCCGGCGGCGGCGGGGGCGTGCCGGTCGTCGCCGACGACGGGCAGCGCGGGGGTGGCGTCGGACGCGGCGGCGGGAAAGCCCGCGGCGGCGACGACGAACGCGACGACGCGAGCGGCGGCGACGGCGACGTGGGTGACGTGGGCGGTGGCGACGGCGTGGGCGGCGACGAACGCGACGACGCGGGCGGTGACCCGGACCTCCGCGGCGTCGAGGCGGTCGTCGACAAGGACCGCACCTCGCAGGTCCTCGGGACCGAACTCGGCGCCGACGAACTGCTCGTCCTCACCGACGTCGACTGCGCCTACCTCGGGTTCGGGACCGACGACCGGCGACCGCTGCGCGAGGTGACCCCGGAGGAGCTCCGCCGGCACGTCGCGTCCGGCGAGTTCGGCGAGGGGAGCATGCGTCCGAAGGCGGAGGCCTGTGCGGACTTCGTCGACGCGGGCGGCGACCGGGCGATGATCACCTCCCCGGAACGCCTCGGCGACGCGCTGGCGGGCGAGGCGGGCACGCACGTCGTGCCCGAGTGACCGAGTCCCTCTCTGCCTCTCCGGGACGACGGCCTCCGACTCCCGGTCGCAACCACCACCACTAATCGGGGGCGGCGTGAACCGCTCTCCATGGACCGAACCGTCCGCATCATCGGGGCACCGACAGACTACGGCGCGAACCGACGCGGGGTCGATATGGGCCCCTCCGCGATTCGCTACGCCGGACTGGCCGATGAACTCGAGGCCGCCGGCGTCACCACCGTCGACGATGGCGACCTGCTCGCCCCCCGGGCCGAGGAGCAACCCGTCGAGACCGACACCACGGCGCGGAACCTCCCGGCGACCCGCGACGTGACCGGCCGGCTCGCAGACCAGGTGGCCGAGACGCTCGCGAACGGTGAGTTCCCCCTCGTCCTCGGGGGCGACCACTCGGTCGCCATCGGGACCCTCCGGGGGAGCGCGCGCGACGCGGACGTCGGAGCGGTGTGGTTCGACGCCCACGGCGACTTCAACACGCCGGAGACGTCCCCGAGCGGGAACATCCACGGGATGCCGATGGCGGCGACGCTCGGCGTGGGCGCGTTCGCGGACACCGAGTGGGCGAACGCCCCGCGCCTCCGCGAGGAGAACGTCGCCCTGGTGGGCCTCCGGAGCCTCGACGCGACCGAGCGCGAGGCCATCCGCGAGAGCGCCGCGACGGCGTACACCATGGCCGACATCGACGAGCGCGGCATCGCGCCGGTCGTCGAGGAGGCGCTCGACGTCGCCACCGACGGCGTCGACGGCATCCACGTCAGCCTCGACCTGGACTGGCTCGACCCCCAGCAGGCGCCCGGCGTCGGCACCCCCGTGCGCGGCGGCGCGACCTACCGCGAGGCCCACGCCGCGCTCGAACGGGTCGCCACGCGGGGCGCGGAGAACGGCGTCCTCCGGTCGCTCGAACTCGTCGAGGTGAACCCGATTCTCGACGACAGAAACGAGACGGCGGCGCTCGCGACTGAACTCGCCGCCAGCGCGTTCGGAAAGCGCATCATCTAGAGCCGGCGTGCGACGCGTGGTCGTCGAGACCCCGGCGCGTCGCATCCGAATCGGCGCGTCGCCGCGCTGCGGTGCCCCGGTGGAGATTCCCGGACGAGCGCGGCCTCAGTCCCCGGCCTCGTCGTCCGCGTCGGGTTCGGCCTCGGCGACGCAGACGGACGCGACCCGGTCGTCCTCCACCAGGTCCATGACGATGACGCCCTGCGTGTTCCGACCGTAGACGGAGACGTCCTCGACGAGGGTCCGCATTATCTGTCCCCGTTCGCTCATCACGAAGAGGTGATCGCCGGGCGAGACGGCCTCGACCGCGGTGACCGGCCCGTTTCGCGGGGGCGTCTTGATGTCGATGAGGCCCTTCCCGTTGCGCGACTGGACCCGGTAGTTGCCCACCTCGGTCCGCTTGCCGTAGCCGTTCTCCGTGACCGTCAGGAGCCAGTCGTGTTCGTCCTCTGAGACGGCGGCGACGCCGGCGACGCGGTCGTCGCCCTCCAGTCGCATGCCGCGAACGCCGCGGGCGCTCCGGCCCATGGCGCGGACCTCGCTCTCGTGGAACCGGATGCTCATCCCGCCCTCGGTGGCGATGACGACGTCGTGGCTCCCGTCTGTCACCTCGACGTCGGCGAGGGCGTCGCCGTCCTCGAGGCGAATCGCCCGGATGCCCGTCGAGAGGATGTTCTGGAACTCGTCGACGCCGGTGCGCTTGGCGTAGCCGTCGCGGGTGACCATCGTGAGGTACTTCTCGCCGGCCTCCAGGCCGCCGGCGTCGACGACGGCGGCGATCTCCTCGCCGTCGTCCAGGTCGAGGAGGTTCACCGCCGACTTGCCCCGGGCGGTGCGGCCCATCTCCGGCACCTGGTAGGTCTTGAGCTTGTAGACCTGCCCGTGGTTCGTAAAGCAGAGGAGGTAGTCGTGCGTGCTCGCGGTGAACACGGACGAGACCCGGTCGCCCTCTTTCAGTCCGGTCCCGATGATGCCCTTGCCGCCCCGGTGCTGCGGGTCGAAGGCGGCGGCGGGCATCCGCTTTATGTAGTCGTCCTCGGTGACGACCACGACCACGTCCTCCTCGGGGATGAGGTCCTCGTGGGTGACCGTCCCGGTGTCCTCGACGAAGTGGGTCCGGCGCTCGTCCGCGTACCGGTCTTTTATCTCGCGGAGTTCGTCCTTGATGACCCCGAGGAGCTTCTCGTCGCTCGCGAGGACCGACTCGAGGTACTCGATGGTCGACTGGACGTCGTCGTACTCGGTCTCTATCTCCTGGCGCTCCATCGAGGTGAGCGAGCCGAGTTGCATCCGGACGATGTGTTCGGCCTGCTCCTCGGAGAAGTCGTAGGTCTCCCGGAGTGCCGCCTTCGCGGCGTCGCGGTCCTCCGCGTTGCGGATGCGCTCGACCACGTCCTCGACGTTGTCGAGGGCGGTCAGGCGACCTTCGAGGATGTGCGCGCGGTGTTCTGCCTCCTCTAAGTCGAACGCGGAGCGCCGGCGGACGACCTCCTTGCGGTGTGCGAGATACTCCGCGAGCGTCTCCTTGAGCGTGAGCACCCGCGGCTGGCCGTCGACGAGCGCGAGGTTGATGACGCCGAAGGTGGACTCGAGGTGGTGTTCGAGGAGCTGGTTCTCGACCACGTCGCTGTTGGCCCCGCGCTTGAGTTCGATGACGACGCGGACGCCGTCGCGGTCCGACTCGTCGCGCAGGTCCGAGATGCCCTCTATCTTGCCCTCGTTGACGTCGTTCGCGATGCGCTCGACGATGCGCGCCTTGTTCTCCTGGTAGGGGAGCTCCGTGACGACGATGCGCTCTCGCCCCGACTTCCACTCCTCTACCTCGTACTCGGCGCGGACGCGGACTCGACCCCGACCGGTCGTGTAGGCCTTCCGGACGGCGTTCTTGCCGACGATGTTCGCGCCCGTCGGGAAGTCCGGCCCCTTCACGTGCTGCATCAGGTCGTGGACGTCGCAGTCGGGGTTGTCGATGAGGTGGACGGTCGCGTCGATTATCTCGCCGAGGTTGTGCGGCGGTATCTTCGTCGACATGCCGACGGCGATGCCGGTCGACCCGTTCACCAGCAGGTTCGGGTACGCCGCCGGCAGCACCTCCGGCTCCTCGAGGCGGTCGTCGTAGTTCGAGGCGAAGTCGACGGTGTCTTTCTCGATGTCCTCGAGCAGCTCCTCGGCGATGGGGGCCATCCGGGCCTCGGTGTAGCGCATGGCCGCCGGGGGGTCGCCGTCCATCGACCCGAAGTTGCCCTGTCCGTCCACGAGCGGATACCGCATCGTGAAGTCCTGTGCCATGCCGACCAGCGTGTCGTAGATGGCCTGGTCGCCGTGGGGGTGGTAGTCGCCCATCGTCTCGCCGACGATGGAGGAGGACTTCCGGTGGGAGGTGTTGCTCGTGACGCCCATCTCGTGCATCGCGTAGAGGATGCGCCGGTGGACCGGCTTCAGGCCGTCGCGGACGTCGGGCAGCGCCCGGCCCGCGATGACCGACATCGCGTAGTCGATGTAGCTCTGCTCCAGTTCGTCCTCGATGCGGACGTGCTCGACTCGCTGCGCCGGCTCCGGCTGGTCCTCGGGCTCCGAACTCATATGTCGATCCACTCCGCCTCGGGGGAGTGTTCCTTGATGAACTGCTTTCGCGGCTCGACGGCGTCGCCCATCAGCACCGAGAACATCCGGTCTGCGGCGGCGGCGTCCTCGATGGTTATCTGCTTGAGGACCCGGTTCTCCGGGTTCATCGTGGTCTCCCAGAGCTGTTCGGGGTTCATCTCACCGAGCCCCTTGAACCGCTGGACCTGATCCGGGTTGCCGTCGCACTTCTCCTCGACGAGCTTCGTGCGCTCTGCCTCGGTCATGGCGTCGTAGGTCTCGCCGCGGTAGCGAATCCGGTAGAGCGGCGGCTTCGAGGCGTAGACGTAGCCCGCTTCCAGCAGCGGGCGCATGTGCCGGTAGAGGAGCGTGAGCAGCAGCGTGCGGATGTGCGCCCCGTCGACGTCGGCGTCGGTCATCAGGATGACCTTGTGGTACCGGGCCTCCGAGATGTCGAACTCGTCGCCGATTCCCGTCCCGACGGCCGTTATCATGTTCCGGATCTCGTCGTTCTCGAGCACCCGGTCGAGGCGGTGCTTCTCGACGTTCAGAATCTTGCCGCCCAGCGGGAGGATGGCCTGGAACTCGGGGTTGCGTCCCTGCTTCGCCGACCCGCCCGCCGAGTCGCCCTCGACGATGAACAGTTCGGCCTCGCTCGGGTCCTTGGTCTGGCAGTCGGCGAGTTTGCCCGGAAGCGCCGTCGACTCGAGGGCGCTCTTTCGCCGGGTGAGTTCCTCCGCCTTCTTGGCGGCCTTGCGGGCTCGAGCGGCCTCCGCGGCCTTGCTGACGACGGCCCGCGCGGTGTCGGGGTGCTCCTCGAAGTACGTCGAGAGATGTTCGTGGACCGCGCTCTCGACGATGCCCCGGACCTCGCTGTTGCCGAGTTTCGTCTTGGTCTGGCCCTCGAACTGCGGGTCGGGGTGCTTGATGGAGATGACGGCGGTGAGTCCCTCGCGGACGTCCTGTCCCTTCAGGTTCTCGTCGAGGTCGCCGACGAGGCCCTGTTCGCTGGCGTAGTCGTTGACGACGCGGGTCAGCGCCGTCTTGAACCCCGTCAGGTGCGTGCCGCCCTCGCGGGTGTTGATGTTGTTGGCGAACGCGTGGATGGAGCCCTGCAGTTCGTCGGTCGCCTGCATCGCCACCTCGACTTCGATGTCGTCTGTCCTCCCCTCGAAGAAGATGACGTCGTCGTGCAGCGGCGTCTTCGACTCGTTGAGGTAGCGGACGAACTCGCGGATGCCGCCATCGTAGCGGTAGGTCTCCTCGGTGCCGTCGCGCTCGTCTTCGAGCGTGATGCGGACGCCGGAGTTGAGGAAGGCGAGTTCGCGGAGGCGATTCGAGAGCGTCGAGAACGCGAAGTCGGTGGTCTCGAAGATGTCCACGTCCGGCCAGAACCGAATCACGGTGCCGGTCTCCTCGCCCTCGCGCATGTCGCGGACGCGCTCGAAGGCGCCCTCGACGGGTTCGCCGTGGTCGAAGGCGTGTTTCCACACCGCGCCGTCCCGCTTGACGGTCACCTCGAGGCGCTTCGAGAGCGCGTTGACGACGCTCACGCCGACGCCGTGGAGGCCGCCGGAGACCTGGTAGGACTTGCTGTCGAACTTGCCGCCGGCGTGGAGAACGGTCATGATGACCTCCACCGCCGGCCGGTCGTACTGCTCGTGGGTGTCGACCGGGATGCCGCGACCGTTGTCGACCACCGAGACCGACCCGTCGTCGTGGACGGTGACCTCGATGTGGTCGCAGTACCCCGCCAGCGCCTCGTCGATGGCGTTGTCGACGACTTCGTAGACGAGATGGTGGAGGCCACGGGCATCGGTCGACCCGATGTACATCGCCGGGCGTTTCCTGACGGCCTGCAGGCCTTCGAGGACCTGAATCTGCCCGGCCCCGTACTCACTTTCTCTTGACATAGAACGTGAAGGTCTGTAGGCCGGCGGGTCCCTTAAACCCTCGCACGCGGGCGCGCGAATGAATTATTGAAACACCGACAGACGCGGCGTTCGGTCGTTCGTTTCACGGCCGTACGCGCCGCCTACCTGACGGCCTAGTGACCGATTACCGACCGCTCGCGCGGCGCTTCGGAACGCGGCGGAGATTGCCGGTGGAGACAGGTCATCAAACCAACACGTCCGCGGAGCGACGCCGCCGGCGGGGGTTCACTTTCACCACGCTGGAGAAGGGGTTTTAACGGTCCGTCGGATACAGATGCCCACAGGATGACGTCTTTCCAGTCTACACTCGGCGAAGAGGAGGGGATCGCCGACGAGCTGGCCCGGGGCCAGCGAGAGATCTCCATCGCCGAGTTCTTCGAGAAGAACAAGCACATGCTCGGATTCGACAGCGGGGCGCGGGGGCTGGTCACCGCTGTCAAGGAGGCCGTCGACAACGCGCTGGACGCCTGCGAGGAGGCGGAGGTGCTCCCGGACATCTACGTCGAGATATCGGAGGTCGGCGACTACTACCGGCTCGTCGTCGAGGACAACGGCCCCGGCATCACCAAAGAGCAGGTCCCCAAGGTCTTCGGGAAACTCCTCTACGGCTCCCGGTTCCACGCCAGAGAGCAGAATCGTGGCCAGCAGGGCATCGGGATATCCGCGGCCGTCCTCTACGCTCAGCAGACCAGCGGCAAGCCCGCGAAGGTCACGAGTCGCCCGCAGGGGCGCGCGGACGCCCAGTACTTCGAGCTCATCATCGACACGGACGCCAACGAGCCCGAGATACAGGTCGACCGCGAGACGTCGTGGGACCGCCCGCACGGGACGCGCATCGAACTGGAGATGGAGGCGAACATGCGCGCCCGCCAGCAGCTCCACGACTACGTCAAGCACACGGCGGTCGTCAATCCCCACGCCCGCATCGAACTCCGCGAGCCCGGCCTCGACGAGCCGATGAAGTTCGAGCGCGCGACAGACCAGCTCCCCGCCGAGACCGAGGAGATTCGCCCCCACCCCCACGGGGTCGAGCTCGGGACGCTCATCAAGATGCTCGGCGCGACCGAGTCCTACTCGGTCTCGGGGTTCTTGCAGGAGGAGTTCACCCGGGTCGGCCAGAAGACCGCCCGGAAGGTCATCGACCGCTTCCGCGACCGCTACTACGGCCGGGAGATGTCGTGGCGCGCGCCCCGCGACCACGACCCCGTGGACCTCGAGGCCGCCCTCCGCGCCGCGGTGTCGAACAAGGGCAAGGAGGCGACGGCGACGTTCGCCTCGCGGGTCGCAGAGACGCTCCAGAACCGCGAGTGGACCGCCCACCACGGACTCGTCGCGGTGGTCGACACCGTCGCCGACGACGTCGAAGACGAGTTCGACGTCCGGTTCGGCGAGACGGTCCGCGGGAACGCAGTGGAGGCCGCGTGGGGCCTGCTCACCAGCCACGAGGGCGACTTCGACGCGCTCACGCCCTCCATCTACGAACTCGTCGACGACGCGACGACGACCCGGAAGGACGACGCGACGAAGCAGGGTCTCGCGGAGCGGCTCGCCCGGAGGTTCGCCGACACGGAGGACCACCGGCACCGGCTCACCCGGTCGACCCTCCGGTCGTACGTCGACCGCGCGGCGGACGCCACCGCCGAGTACGACGACGCCACCGTCGGCGAGACGGCCCGCGAGAACGTCACGGAACGGGTCTGGGAGGTCATGCGGACCGTCCCCGACGACCCCCCGCGTGTGAACGACGTCGCGGACGACCGGGACGCCGCGAGCGACCTCCTCGAGGCGATGCGGGCGACGGACATCCTCGCGCCGCCGACGAACTGCCTCTCGCCCATCACCGCCGACCTCGTGAAGGCGGGACTCGAAAAGGAGTACGAGGCCGACTTCTACGCGGCGGCGACGCGCGACGCGGAGGTCCACGGCGGCGACCCGTTCGTCGTCGAGGCCGGCATCGCCTACGGCGGCGAGATACCCGACGAGGGGTCGGTCGACCTCCTCCGGTTCGCCAACCGGGTCCCGCTGGTCTACCAGCGGGGGGCCTGCGCGACGACGGACGTGGTCAAGCACATCGGCTGGCGGAACTACGGCCTCGACCAGCCGGGCGGCAGCGGGATGCCGAACGGGCCCGCGGTCCTGATGGTCCACGTCGCCTCCACGAACGTCCCGTTCACGAGCGAGTCGAAAGACGCCGTGGCGAACGTCCCCGAGATAGAAGACGAGATTGAGCTCGCCATCCGGGAGGCCGCCCGCGAGCTGAAGTCCTACCTCAACCGGCGGCGCTCGCTCCAGAAGCGCAGACAGAAGCAGGACGTCATCGGCACCATCCTGCCGCAGATGGCCGACAAACTCGCGGAGGTGACCGGCCGCGACCGCCCGGACGTCGACGGCGCGCTGGCCCGCATCATGAACAACGTGAGCGTCGAGCGGACCGTCGACGGCGGGGAGGTGACCCTCACCGTGACGAACCACACGGACCGCAGCGAGGACCTGGACGTCACCGACATCCTCTCTGTCGAACCCGAGGGGGTGGACGGCGACGCGACCGTCGTGGACCTCGACGGCGAGTGGTTCGTCAAGTGGTCCCCGTCGGTACCGGCGGGCGAGACGGCCGAACTGACCTACGCCGTGAGCGACGACGCCGACTTCGACGTCAGCGTCGACGGCATCGAGAACGAGAAGCTGACCATCAACGCCTAGACCATGAGCACGAACACAGACAAGGAAGCCCAGGCGCGACGGCGACTCATCGACCTGGCCGAGCAGTTCTACGACCAGTTCCAGGCGGGAACGGTCCCGTCGATGGAGATTCCGACCCGGACGAAGTCCAACATCGAGTACGACGAGGACTCGCACGTGTGGGTGTACGGCGACCGGACCTCGACCCGGAGTGCAAACTCCGTGCGCGGGGCGCGGAAGCTCCTGAAGGCCGCCTACACCATCGAGTTCCTCGCGCGCCAGCTAGAGGAGGGCCGCTCGTCCACCCTGCGTGAGCTGTACTACCTCTCGGAGTCGTGGGACGCCTCGGAGGCCCACTTCTCGAATCAGGACGAGTCGAACCAGCTCGTCGAGGACCTCGAAATCGTCTCGGGGGCGACCCGCGAGGACTTCCACATGCGCCCGGAGGAGTCCGGCGCGACGCTCATGGGGCCGCTTCGCATCCGCGAGCAGACCCGTCGGGGCGAACGCGAGATACACTGTCAGGAGGACGTCGGCGAGGGCGGCTA
>JBDGSQ010000011.1:0-20429 GCA_042217455.1 Haloferacaceae archaeon
TTGCACTTCTCGGAGCCGACCATGATCGGCATCCGGCCGACCTTCGTCTCCGTCGAGTCGACGACCTGCTCTTCTTCCTCCTCGCCGCCGCGGACGATGGACATCTCCATGAACACCGGGGCGGCGTAGGTGATGTTCCGCAGGCGGGCCTCCTGTGGGTAGAGCAGTTCCTCGCTCCCGTCGGCTTCGCGTACGCGCGGTGTCGTCACGCGAATGTCTCCGAGTTCGACGTACACCGGCTCCTGACCCTCCTTGTCGCCGATGTCCGTCTCGATGGTGGCCTTCTCGTCGACGACTTCCTGCATCCCCCGGGTCAGGAAGGCGTTGAACGAGCGGAAGTGGTGTTCTGCGAGCCGTTCCTGTGAGAAATACTCCCGCGAAATCGCGCGTCGGTCCTGTCTGTTCATTCGATCACCAGTCGGTACACGACCGCCGTGTCTGTCGTCCGCGAGTCGCGCGTGATTTCGACCACGTCGCCCGGCTCTGCGCCGTCGGGCAACGCGGGGTCCTTGCGCTTTATCTTGGGCAGGTTCACTTTCTTGACGTCGTACTCCTCCAGCACTTCTTCGACTTCCGCCTCGTCGAGAAGTCTATGGTCCGGAACCAGTTTGTGTTGGCTTACGTCTACCATGGATGGGTTCGGCTGTGGGAAGAAGCTATCACGAGATACTACAGGCTCGTTACTTCGCCATCCATTTAACGCTTGCCAACTGGCGCAGAGACAGCTACCGCTGTCGGAGAACCGCGTGCTACCCGGGTACACGCCCCGCGGGAATAAAGCAGTTGTGTCCGTCGTACGGTACTTCGCCGCACGGCGCGGTGAGATGGCAAACCTTATTTCTTCCATCGCCAAAGCCGTAGTTGCGCGTTGCCCGGGTGGTGTAGTGGCCCATCATACGACCCTGTCACGGTCGTGACGCGGGTTCAAATCCCGCCTCGGGCGCTTTCTGTTGCGACCAGCTCCCGAGTGACGAGTGTAGCGAGGAGCGAAGGACGGTCGCGACGAAGCGGCTACGAAGGGATTTGAACACGAGGAGTCGCGGCGCCCGAACGGAGTGAGGGCGACCGTCTCCGCACGGGTTCAAATCCCGCCTCGGGCGCTTTCTGTGACATCTACGGGGTGAGCGACCGGCTCTGCCGTGTCGCGAACACTCGATTTCACTCCCGTCCCCGAAAGCACTTACCGCGTACAGCGGTGGTGCCGACTGTGCGCCTCAGGCTATCCCTCCTGTCGCTACTCGTCGTCAGCGGCGTCACCCTCGCCGGCTGCACCGGTGCGCGAGGCGGCGCGGCGGCGAGTGCGACGACACCGACGACGGAGCGGACGACGACGACACCGACGGAAACAACGTCAGACGAGCCCCAGAAAGGTGACAACCTGCTGTCCCTGAGCGAAGTCGGCGACGAGACTGCGATGGACGCCGACGCGGGCGAGCGCGCGAACTTCTCGGCCCTCGACTCGACCCAGCGGGACGCCTTCCTCCGGGCGTACAACTGCTCTTGCACCGTCGCGCAGGAGACGTTCCGGTACAACGACCACGGCCGAATCGAGTACGTCCGCTACGAGGGGCAGTGGTACTACCTCCGCGTCGCTATCGTCTGACCCCGTCGCCGGTGCGACGGTCCGTGTGGACCCCCGGTTCGGACGCGGAATCGCCCGCCGTCCCCGACGTACATGACAAGCCTTATTTTCCTCACCGGGAAAGAGGCGAGTGCACCCGTGCCCGGGTGGTGTAGTGGCCCATCATACGACCCTGTCACGGTCGTGACGCGGGTTCAAATCCCGCCTCGGGCGCTTTCTGTTGCGACCCAGTTCCCGAGTGACGAGAGTAGCGAGGAGCGAGGGTCGGTCGCAACGAAGCGGCTACGAAGGGATTTGAACACAAGGAGTCGCAGCCCGGAACGGCGCTTCGCGCCGCACGCCCGAACCGTCTGCATCCGGTTCAAATTCCGCCTCGGGCGCTTTCCTGTGAACTTCCACAGCGAGCACCGCACTCAGTCCGCCCTCCCCTCCGCACTCGCCCGCGGATCGTCGCCGCCGTGGGGCGTGATTCGCTCGCGAATTCTGACGACGTGCGTGGCCTCGGTTGCGTCGTCGACGACCAGCGCACAGCCGCGCTCTGCGGGCAGGCGCTCGCGGACGGTCCCGTCGAGGAACGTCGGGCGGGCGGCGGCGAGTGCGGAGACGTCCGCCTCGGAGGTCAGTCGGTGAGCCACCAGCAGGTCGGCCTGCGAGACGGCCACGTCCGGGAGGGCGCTCGGGCGCTGGGTCGCCGCCACGATGCTCACCCCGGGGACGCGCCCGCGAGTCAGGAGCGTCTCGAGCGCCGGCGACGCGATGCCGTCGAAGAGGACGTGCGCCTCGTCGACGAGGAGCCACGGGAGTCGTCCGACGCGTCCGGCGAGGCGGGCGTCGTAGAGTCCGCGGGCGACGGCGCGGACGACGGCGTTCGTCGCCGCCGGCGTGAGGGTGCTGCAGTCGAGCACGACCGGGTCGCCGCTCGCGACCTCCTCGGGCGTCAGTCCCTCCGTGTCGAAGACGTCCCACGACGACGCGAGGTCGAGGTGGTTGGTCGCCGCTCTGCGGGTGGCGCGGGTGGCGTCCGCGTCGGCGACGTGTGCCCGCATCGACGCGAGCGACGACTCGCTCGCGGCCGCCTGCCACACGAGCGCCCCGGCCGCGCCCGACGGGTCCAGTCCGAGGAGCGACGGCCACGCGGAGGGCGGGAGGGAGTCGGGCGCGACCCGCGGCGGACGGACCACCCGGCCGCCGAGTTCGGCGAGTCCCGAGAACGCGCCGACGGGGTCGACCACCACCGGAGCGACGCCCGGCGCGCGGGCGACTTCCTCCGCGACGACGCCGAGCGTGTAGGACTTGCCGGTCCCGCGCTTGCCGACCACGAGCGCCGCGTGCGGTCGGTCGAGGTCGAGTGAGACCGGCGCGCCGTCGCTCCCGTCGCGTGCGCGGTAGACGCCGATCCGCCCTGTCGGGACGTCGCCGTCCGCGTCGCCGCCGGGGACGCCGCCGCTCCAGCCACCGCCCCCGCTATCGCCGTCCCGTCCGAGTACCGTCGTCGACATGCGTGGCGGTGGCCGCCCGCCGCTATTTCAACCCTCGTCCGAGCGTTCAAGTAGGGAGCCGGGACCACCCCGTGCCATGCTCGAGAACTTCCGTTCGGACACCCGCGCCATCGAGGGACTCCCGGTTCGACTGGTCGTCGCACTCGTCGTCGGCGTCGCCAGTCTCAGCGTGATGCTCAACATGATCTCCGGCATCCACGGTCTCGCCGTCACCGAACTCGGCGTTCGCCCGTCGCCCGACGTCGTCACCCCGGGCGAGCAGACCGTCGAGGTGACCGTCGTCGACCCCGAGGGCTCGCCCGTCTCCGGCGCGACAGTCATCGTCCGGAGCGACACCGCCCGAATCGACGGTGTCGTCACGGCGAAGACGAACGCCGACGGCGTCGCGACGGTGACGGTCGCGCCGCACCTCGGCCCGAATCAGTCGGACGGAACGCTGGAGGTAGACGTCAAACCGCCCGCCGGACACGGGCAGTTCGTCGACCGGCGGGAGAACACGAAGGTGCTGGTCGTCGAGTCGTAGCGGGCGACTGGCGTGGGGGAGCAGCGGGCGACGGTCACCGGGACGGAGCGGGCTACAGCTGCTGCTCCCAGTCTATCCAGTCGTGTTCCCAGCCCGTCTTGGCGAAGTAGCCCTGCTCTGCGAACTCCCGGTCCTCGCGGACGGTCCGGTTTCGCACCCGCGACCCCGCCTGTTCGCCCTCAACGAGGAGGGGCCCGAAGGCGACCGGGCCGAACCGCTCGACCACGTCGTAGTCGCCCCCGTCGGCCTCGACGGCGACCAGCGACTGCTCGCCGTTGCCCATCGGCATCACCAGCCGACCGCCGTCCGCGAGCTGGTCGACCAGCGCGGCCGGGGGTCTGACCGCCGCGGCCTCCACGAGGACGCGGTCGAACGGCGCGTACTCCGAGAGCCCCTGTGCGCCGTCGCGGCAGTCGACGAGGGCCTCGTCGTAGCCGGCGGCTGCGAGGTTCCTCCGGGCGTCGTAGACGACCTGTCGGGTGATGTCGACCGCGTGGACGTGCCGCGCGCCGACCAGTTCCGCGAGGACGGCCACGGTGTAGCCGACGCCCGCGCCGACGACGAGCACCTCGTCGCCGGCCTCGGCCGCGAGGGCAGAGAGGAGTCGCGCGGCGGTCCGCGGCGAGAGGACGCGCGTGCCGGCGTGTTCGCTCTCGCGGTTGTCGTACGCGCGCTCGGGGACGAACTCGTGGCGGGGGACGTCCCGCATCGCGACGGCGACGGACTCCCGCAGGTCGGGCATCGCGTGCTGGAGTCCGTCGACCATGTCCTCTCGCAGCACCGCCGGTTCCATGTTCGGCTCTCCGACCCGCGCACTAATCAACGCCACGGTGCCCGGCGACCGCCTGCCGGTCGGTCCCCGGAACGTCGCTGACGCGCACGTCCCGGAAGCCGGCGTCCGCGAGCCAGTCCCGGTAGGTGGCCTCGTCGTACGCGTCTCCGTCTCCGCTCGCCAGCGCCGTCACCGCCACGCGGGTCGCCGCCTCTGACCTGCCGCGGACGGCGTCGGTCAGGACGAGCGCACCGTCGGGCGCGAGTGCGTCGTGTGCGGCGCCGAGGAACGCCCGGTTCTCCGCCGGCGACAGGCGGTGGGTCAGGTCCCCGGCGAACACCAGGTCGGGGGACGTTCCTCCGCTCTCGCTCGCGTCTCCGCCTCCGGCGGGCAGGTCGTCGGGCGCGCCCGCCGCCAGCGAGACGTTCCGCTTCGAGAGGAGCGGTTCGACCACGTCGATGGCGGCCGGGTCGTCGACGAGCGTCGTCTCGTAGCCCCGGCGGGCGAACTCCACGGCGTAGACGCCGGCCCCGCCGGCGACGTCGAACACCAGTCCCGCGTCCGGTCGCTCGTGGACGGCGGCAGTCACGCACGCGCGAACGACCGACTCGTCGGTGGCGTAGTGCGCCCCGAGCCGGTTCCGCAGGTGGTCGTCGGACGGGGCCGGCGGCGTCCCCCTCACCATCGTCTCCGGGAGCGCGGTCAGGGACTCCAGCTCGTCGAGGGCGTGCGGGAGCCGACCGATAGAGCGCACGTCCCGCTTCGCGAGGAAGCCGAGCGCCCGGTTCGTGATCTCGTACTCGGCGTCGCCGCGTTCGGTCCCGTCGCTCCTGTCGGTGCGGGCGCTCTCGCCGCCGTCGACCCGTTCGAGGAAGCCGAGGTCCGCGAGCGTCCGGACGGCGATGCGGGCGGCGCGCTCGCTCACGTCCGTCGCGTCGGCGACTTCCGCGGCCGTCCCCGCGTGGCGCGTGAGGGCGTCGAGGACGCCGGTGCGGCGGGCGGCCCACAGCAGAAAGAGGCCGTCTGTGTCGGTGTCGAGTCGGTCTCGCGTCGGCATGGCACGCCAGACGGCCGCGCGGGGGAAAACAGTCCCGTTCGGTGGGTCCCGGTGCAGTCCGTTCGGTGGGTCCCGGTGCAGTCCGTTCGGCAGGCTCCGATGCAGTCCGTTCAGCGGCTCACCACGCGGACCACGCGGTGGTGGTCTCGTCGCGGGCGTAGATGCGCTTCACGTCCTTGGCGAACACCGCGTCGCCGTCGTGGTCGAACTTGTCGAAGCGGTAGCCGGTGGCGTCGTCGCGGACCTGAATCCCCTCTATCTCGAACTCCTCGTCGCCGAGGGTTTCGGTCTCGCCGACGGTGAACTCGTAGTCGCCGGGGACGTGGACCTTCAGGCTCCGGGTCTCGTCGCGCCGCCCGTCGTTCGGGTGGAGCGTGACGTTGACCGAGACGTTGTCGACGACGCGGGTCCAGACGGTCGCCGCGTCCTCGACGCGCGCCTCCTCGACACGCCGGTCGCCGGACAGTTCGACGGCGGTGACGCGGACCTGCTGGATGGCCTCGGGGGTGTCGACGATGAACTCGTCGCCGGTCGCGACCGTCTCGTCCGGGGGCGCTTCGAGGGTCGTCTGGTACGACTCGCCGTCCTGCGAGACGACCACGTCGACGTCGACCTCCGTCTCGGACGGGAGCTCGCTCTTGTGCGTGTGCCCGCACTCCGTACACCTGACCGTCGCCTGTCCCCCCGGCTTCAGCACCTCGTGGACCGTCTCGTGGCCGCAGGCGGGACAGGCGACGGCCACTCGCTCCGCTGGTTCGCTCATGCGGCGACGTAGCGGCTCACGGCGTAAAAAGCCGCGCTTGTGCCGGTGGCGTGCCGCTCGGTGGCAGGGGTCGGTGGCGGGGTGGGGTGAGTCGGTCCCGGGGCGTCGCGGCGTGTTCGCCTCAGTCGCCGGCGCTCGGGAGCGAGACCTCCTCGCCGTCCGCGTAGACGGTCGGGTCGCGGACGATGCCGTCGAGGTGGAGCGGCGCCTCGGTGTCGCCGCCGATGCTCGCGTCGTCGCCGATGGCGACGTGGACGGTCCCGGCGGCCTTCTCGTCGAGCAGGGTCGACCCGACGAGGTCGGTGACTCCGACGTTGGTCCCGATGCCGAGTTCGGCGACGTTGTAGGCGTCCCGGCCGACCTCCTCGGCCCCGGCCTCGACCTGCTCGCGGATGTCGTCGTCGGAGATGTCCGTCACGTATCCGTCTTCGACCTCGAACCTGAGTCGCTGGCCCTCCGCGAGGAGGCCGTGGGGCATCATCGTCCCGTCGACGACGTAGGTCCCGCTGGCGCCCTCGGGGCTGACGAACACCTCGCCGGCCGGCAGGTTCGAGAAGCCGCCGGCGTCGTGGACCATCCCCGTGTCCTCGTGCCACTCCCGGTCGCCCGGCTCGAAGGTGACGTCGGTGCCGGCGTCGGTGACGACGCGAATCTCGTCTGCGTCCCCCACCTGTTCGAGCACGTCGGCGCAGTGGGCGGCGATCGCCTCGTAGTCGGCGTCGAGGCCGAGGCGAAGTATCTCCTCGGTGATGCCCGGCATCGTCGACCCCCGCGCGCCCGCTTCGTTCGCGGCGCTCCGGGCGCGGGTGTGCGAGAGGCTCTTCGACGTCGGCGCGAGGAAGACGTCCGCCTCCGCCATCGCGGCCGAGACGGGGACCGGTGGCTCCTCTGCGTGCTGGTCCGCCGGGGGATACCGGACGACGACGGCGTCGTCGGTCACGTCGCTCGCCACCTCGTACAGCAGCTTCCCGATCTCCCACCGCTCGTCGTCGGTGACGACGACGAACGACTCGTCGGCCTGTACGTTCAGACACTGGTGGACGGCGGTCTCCGCGGCGTCTCTCAGCGCGGCGTCGTCTGACATGGCCCCGGATTCGGCACCCCGTCCGATAGTTCTTGCCACCTCGGGCGAGTTCCGCCACCCGTCGCGCTGACTGCGGGCGAGTCCCGCCACCCGTCGCGCTGACTGCGGGCGACCCACGGAACCCGCTGCTCCTCACACTCTGCCGACGCTCGCGGTTCCAGATATCGTTACTCGCTCGGGAGTTAATTTCCGCCCTCACCTCTCGTAACGATTATTGCGCTCGGTGGGCGACAGTCCAGTGTATGCTCAAGGTGGGCGTCAACGGATACGGGACGATCGGGAAGCGCGTCGCCGACGCCGTCGCGGCGATGCCGGACATGGAACTCGTCGGCGTCGCGAAGACGCGTCCGAACTACGAGGCGGAGGCGGCCGTCCGCAAGGGCTACCCGCTCTACGCGGCCGTCCCGGACCGACTGCCGCAGTTCGAGGACGCGGGCGTCGACGTCGCCGGCGAGGTGGAGGAGCTCGTCGTCGAGAGCGACGTCGTCGTGGACGCGACGCCATCCGGCGTCGGCGAGCAGAACCGCGAACTCTACGAGCGCCACGACACGCCCGCGACCTTCCAGGGCGGCGAGTCGGCGGACGCGGCGGACGCGAGTTTCAACGCCCGCTCGAACTTCGCGGAGGTGGCCGGCGAGGACTACGTCCGCGTCGTCTCCTGTAACACCACGGGGCTGTCTCGACTCGTCGCACCGCTCCGCGAGGCCTACGGCGTCGAGAAGGTCCGGGCCACCCTCGTCCGCCGGGGCGGCGACCCCGGCCAGACCGGACGCGGACCCATCAACGACATCCTCCCCGACCCGGTGTCGGTGCCGTCGCACCACGGTCCCGACGTCAACACCATCTTCCCCGACCTGAACATCGACACGCTCGGGGTGAAGGTGCCCGCGACCCTCATGCACCTCCACAGCCTGAACGTCACCCTCGAGGAGACGCCCACCGCGGCGGAGGTCCGGGACCTCCTCGCCGGGGAGTCTCGCCTGTTTCTCGTCCCCGGAGAGGCCGACATCGACGGCGCGGGGAAACTGAAAGAATTCGCCATGGACACCGGTCGCCCGCGCGGCGACCTCTGGGAGAACTGCATCTGGGAGGACTCCGTCTCGGTCGTCGACGACGACCTCTATCTCTTCCAGGCCATCCACCAGGAGTCGGACGTCGTCCCGGAGAACGTCGACGCCATCCGCGCCATCACGGAGACCGCAGACAGAGCCGAGAGCATGGCGACGACCGACGAGCACCTCGGCGTCGGCCTCGAGAGCCTGCTCACCGACCCGCGAGAGCGCACCGCACCGCAGAACTGACCGCGACGACCCCGGTTCCGACCGGTTCCGGTCCCGGTTCGTGCTGACCCCTGTTCGATTCGACGCGTCTCGGTAGATTCCGCCGGCGACTCAGTCGTCCCGCGCGAGCGCCTTCGCCGCCGGGAGTTCCTCGCCGGTGAGCGCCATGATGTAGGCCCCGCCCGCGATGGTGACGTGCGAGTAGTCGTCCTCGTCGAGACCGTACAGCCCTATCGCGCGCGAGGTGTCGCCGCCGCCGACGACCGAGAAGCAGTCCGTCTCGCCGATGACCTCGAGGACGCCCACCGTGCCGCACTTGAACCGCTCGTCCTCGAACAGGCCGAGCGCGCCCTTCACGAAGACGGCCTCCGAGTCGCGGATGACCGGCGCGAACGACTCGATGGTGTCGTGGCCCACGTCGAGGAAGGGCGTCTCCTTCTCGTCGATGTCCGCGACTGCCACCTCCGCGCGCTCGCCGTCCTCGTCCTCGTAGGCGAGGTCCACGGCGAGGCGAATCTGGTCGCCCCGCCGGTCGAGGAGGGCCTCGATGGTCTCGCTGGTCTCCTCCCACTGCTCGTCGAACAGGTCCGTGTCGTCGACGTCGTAGCCGACGTCGTAGCCCGCGCCGCGGAGGAACAGCTCCCCGGCGATGCCGCCGAGCAGGAAGGTGTCGACCTTGTCGTCGAGGGCGTTCATCACCCTGATGACGTCTGTCGCCTTCGTGCCGCCGACGACCATCGTCACCTGCCCGTCGAACTCCCGGTGGGCGATGGCCGTGTTGGCCTCGTACTCGGTCTCCATCACGCGACCGGCGTACGAGGGAAGCACCAGCGGGAAGCCGACGACCGAGGCGTGGCTGCGGTGAGCGACGGAGTAGGCGTCGTTGACGTAGGCGTCGAACTCGGGCGCGAGCGTCTGGACGAAGTCGCTCGCTGCGTGTTCCTCGGGGGGTTTCTCCGGGAGTTCGTCGTCCGCCATCCGCACGTTCTCCAGCAGCAGAATCTCGCCCGGTTCGAGGTCGCGGATGGCCGCGAGGGCCTCCTCGCCGTAGACGTCGGGGACGAACTGCACGGGTCGACCGACGTGCGCCGCGAGGATGTCCGCGTGCTGTCGCAGCGAGACGAACGAGTCTCGCCCGGGCCGGCCCTGGTGGGCCATCAGCACGACCCGGTCGCCGCCGTCGACGAGTTCGCGGACCGTCTCGGCGTGGCGCTCGAACCGACGGTTGTCCTGTACGGCCCCGTCCTCGACCGGCGAGTTGAGGTCGAGTCGAACGAGGACCCGCTGCCCGGGGTCGAGGTCGTCCAGCGTCTTGAACATCTCGTGTGAGTAGAGGGGAGGCGTTACTTAGTGATGTCCGAAATCGATTCGCCCGTGCGACGGCGAGACAGGGGCCCTGTCGTCCGAACCTGTCACCTCGCTCCCGTTTCCCGCGTCTCCCGGTGGGCGATTCGGCGACCGGGCTCGAAGGCGCAGGCACGCGACCCCGGGACGTGATTCGGGGACCGGACCCGGGTCGTTCGGGGACTGAATCCGGGCCGAGGCGGCGCGCGCGACCCCGCCGGTCGGCGTCCCTACCGGCGTCAGAAAGCTTTTGAACGAGACAGGCCTACCGACGGTCATGCGTAGAGACGACCGCGACGACCCGTTCGACGACATCTTCGACGAGATCGAGCGGATGATGGACCAGATGACCGGCAACGACGACGCCGGTTTCGGCTCCGAGACCCACGTCGACGTCTACGAGGAACAGGACGGTGTTCGCGTCGTCGCGGACCTCCCGGGCGTCGAGAAGGAGGCAATCGACCTGAAGTGCGACGGCGAACTCCTGACTATCAGCGCCGCGAACGACCGCCGCGAGTACGACGAGCGCGTCCGCCTCCCGGTGCGCGTCGACGAGCACTCCGCGCGCGCGACGTTCAAGAACGGCGTCCTCGAGGTGACCTTCGACCGCGCGGAGGACTCCGCCGCCATCGACCTGGAGTGACCGCCCCCGCGGCGACCGTCCCCCCGCTCACTCCTCGTCTGCGGTCTCTCTGACGAGTTCGGCGAGCCTGTCGTAGAAGCCGGGTTCGTACTTCGTCTCCTCGTCGACCGTCGGGCGCGCGTTCGTCTCGTTGACCACGACCCGCCCCTCGCTCTCCAGCAGGTCCACCCCGAGAAACGGCACGTCGAGGACCGCCGCCGTACGCTCTGCGAGCCGCCGGTGTCGGTCCGGCAGGTCCACGCCGACGGCCGCCGCGCCCCGGTGGACGTTGTGCTTCCACCGCCCGGACCCCTCGGGGAGGCGACGCTCCACGGCCCCGGCGAACTCGCCGTCGACCACCATCGCCCGGTAGTCGCGGGCGTCGGGGAGATACTCCTGGAGCAGGAACGACTTGTCGCCGGTCGCCCGGTAGTCGTGGACCAGCGAGAGGTAGTCGGCGACGCCCGACAGCGAGTCGGGGTCCCCCACCCGCGTGACGCCGGTCCCGCGCGTCGTCGAGTTCGGTTTCACCACCAGCGGGAAGCCGACGTCCGCTGCGGCGGCGGCGACGGCGTCCTCGTCGACCGGGTTCGAGACCAGCGTCGTCTCCGGGACGGGGAGGCCCGCCGACGCGAGCGCGGCGTACACGCCGGCCTTGTTCCGCGAGGTGAGCACCGCCTCGCGGCCGTTCACCCACGGAACCGAGAGCAGGGCGTCGAGCGCTCCGCCTTCCATCACCCGCGAGGGGTAGACGAACCCGACGTCGAACGCCCGGTCGAACCCGCCCGAAAGCGAGAGCGTCCGCCCGTCGGCCTGCAGGTGTTCGACGCGCACGTTCCGCGCCGCGAGCGGGTCCCGTATCCGCTCGAACGTCTCGGCGCGGGTCGTGACCGCGAGAGAGAGCATGCGCTACGGGTCGTGACCGCGGGAGAAAAGAAACCCGGTCCCGCCTACGCGACGAGCAGCTCCTCGCCCTTCTCGACGACGATGCGACACGGCGGCGACATCTTGTTGTACGCCCGCCGGAGGGCGTCCTTCGCGGTGTCGGCGTCCTCGACGTCGCAGTAGATGGTGAACACCGTCTCGTCCTTGCCGATGCGGGCGGCCGTCCCGACCGGCTTCCCGAAGGCCTGTCGCATCCCGTCGGAGACGCGGTCCGCGCCCGCGCCGGTCGCCTGCTTGTTCTCGCGGATGACGTGGTGGGGGAACTTCCGGAGGACCATCTTGTACTGGCCCTCGCCCGCCTGCTTCAGCATGAGGCGGTTCGCCGACAGGCGCGCGGACTCGAGCGACCCGTGGCGAATCTGGACCTCCTCTTCGACCTCGAGGCTGATGTGGACCGGGTAGTCGTCGGGGTCCGCCTGCAGGTTCCCCATGTTGTGCTGTGCGATCTTGGAACCGGGGATGCCCGTGATGTACTCCCGTCGCGTGTACGGGGGATTGGATATCTCCCGGTACATGGAGGCTGGTTTGTCTGCCATAGTTACTTGTGCAGGAGGTGGTTCAGGGCGCAAATAAGGGCTTCGATGGCGTCTGGCCAGTCGCCGGCGCGTCCCGGGCCGGACGCGACCTCGCCGCCGTCACTCGACGGACTCGCCCGCCGGCCGCTCGCCCCGCGTGAGGTCGACGGCGACGTGGTCGAATCCGAACGACGCGAGCAGTTCGGCCGCCCGGTCGGTCACCGACGGGGCGACGAGCACCCCGCGGACCTCCTCGTCGCCGAGTTCCTCCGCGAGGGCGCGGACGTACCGGTCGAGCTGGCTCACCGCGTCGGGACCGACCCGGCGGCGCTTCAACTCGACGACGGTCGGCCGCCCCTCGGCGTCCCGGCCGTAGACGTCCATCGGCCCCGCGGCGCTCTCGCGTTCCGTTTCGAGCGGTTCGAACCCCTCCTCCAGTTCGTCGGGGTGGTCGAGCAGGTACCGGCGCAGGTCCTCCTCGCTGCCGCGGAGGTCCAGTTCGCGCTCGTCGGTCACGTCGAGCGCGGAGAACTGGTGGACCTGCTCGAAGGCGACGGCGAGTCGCTCCTCGGGGTTCGACCGCGTGCTCACCACGTGGAGTCGGCCGTCGCGGACGCTCGCGTCGTGGTCACATCCCGGCGGCTGCCAGTTCACCGGCTTTCGCTTCTCGTCTGTGTGGACGAGAATCGTCCCGTCGGGTTTGAGGACGACGAGGCGGTCGCCCGGTCCGAGACTGCTCGTCGCCCGGCCGTCGTACTCGACGGTGCACCGCCCGAACATCGTGATGACGTCCCCGCGCTCGACTGCGGCGTCGAACTGCACGAGGGTCTCCCGGTGGGTCGGCCGGTGGAGGGTCGTGACGCTCATTCGCGGTTTCGGCGTTGGCGACTGACGGTGATAAGGGGAGCGACCCGATGTCACGATTTATCCGTGGCCGGCCGAATCACTCGACGATGAATCCAGTCGTCGTCGTGGGCGGCGGTATCGTCGGGACGTCGGTGGCGAGCCACCTCGCCCGGCGGTCCGTCCCCGTGCACCTCCTCGAGCAGAACGAACTCGGCTCCGGCACGTCGGCCGACTCGATGGCTGTCTTCGTCTGGCAGCAGACCCGCCCGGACCGGACCGCACACCGGCTCCGCCAGCGCTCGTGGGACGAGTACGGCCGCCTCGTCGACGAGGGGACTATCGACTTCGAGCGCACCGGGACGCTCCACGTCGCGCACACGCAGGCCGAACTCGACGCGTACCGCGCCGCCGCCGAGGAGCTCCGGGCGATGGACGTCCCGGCGACGATACGGACGCCGGAGGACCTCGCTGACGACGGCATCTCGTTCCCGTCGCTCGCCGGCGGGCTCTACACGCCCGACGACGGCTACCTCGACACCGCGGAGATCATCCAGCACTTCGCCGCCGAGGCGCGGGACGCGGGGGCCGCCGTCGAGACCGGCGTCGAGGTTACGGACGTCGCCGTCGAGGACGGGTCGGTGACGGCAGTCGAGACGACCGAGGGGCGGGTGCCCGCGAGCGCCGTCGTGAACGCCGCCGGGCCGTGGGCGCCCTTCGTCGACGACCTCGCGGGCGTCTCGCTCCCCCTGCGGCACAACTTCGGACCCATCCTCGTCCTCCAGTCCGAGACGCCCCTCTCGCTCCCGTTCCTGGAGTTCGAAGACGGCTACTACCTGCGCCCGGAGGGCGACCGGCAGGTCTTCGCCGGGCGGGTCGGCGCGGCGTACGAGGACGCGAGCGTCGTCGACCCCGCGCACGCCCGCAGTATCGACCACGAGTACTACCTCGCGGTCGAGGAGCGACTCGCAGAGCGGTTCACGTCGCTGCCGTCCCTCGACGTCGTCAACGAGTGGGTCGGCCTCCGGACCGTCACGCCCGACGGGCGACCCTTCGTCGGTAGGACGGACGTGGACGGGTTCTACGTCGCCTGCGGTATGAGCGGCTACGGCGTGACGCTCGCCCCCGCCGTCGGGCAGTACCTCGCGGCCCTCGTCGACGGCGACGACGTCGACGACGAGTTCCGGGCCTTCTTCGAACCGGACCGGGCGTAGCGTCGGCGGCGGCGAACGGACCCCCGAAGGCGAGACCGGGTCGTCGCCCCCGCAGGTCGGGCCGGGTCGTCGCCCCCGCAGGTCGGGCCGGGTCGTCGCCCCCGCAGGTCGGGCCGGGTCGTCGCCCCCGCAAGTCGGGCCGGGTCGTCGCGTCGCGGTTCCGAACCGGACGTTTCGTCGCGGTTCAGAACAGGTCGTCGCCCTCGGGTCGGTCCCGGAGGAAGAGGTCGTCGCGCTCGCGCTGGAAGGTCTGAATCAGCTCGGCGACGGCCTCGGTGATGACCTCGAAGTACGCCTCGCCCTTCGCCGCGGTGGCCTCCGTGGCGTCGCCCCACACGCCCGACTCCAGCACCCGGTACATCGTTCCCGGTCCGGCGAACGTCGGATCCATGAGCGCGACGGGGTTCGGCGCGTCGGTCGGGAAGTCGGGGAACTCGGAGACGGCGGCGTCCATGTCGACGAGGTCCTCGTCGATGGCGAGGACGGCGGACGTCTCGCCGACGTTCGCGTGCCACCCGGCCTCGAAGGAGAGGTAGTCGTGGGCGTCCTCGGGGTCCATCGCCATCCAGTAGGGGAAGCCGTAGACGTGCTTGTCCGCCGGCAGGTCGCGCATCACCCTGTTGCAGGCGACCTTGATGGGCGCCTCGTTGGTGTAGTGGCCGTTGACGAAGACGACGTCCTCGAACCCCGACTCGCAGAGCGAGTAGGCCACGTCGGCGAGCACGTCCACGAGCGTCTCCTGTCTGAGGTAGGCGACGCCGGAGAAGCCCACGTGGTCGTCGGAGAAGCCGTAGTTGATGCGGGGGGCGACGAGGGCGTCCACCTCCGGGGCGACCCGCCGACACACCTCCGCCGGGATGAGCGCGTCCGTGCTGAGACTGAGGTGCGGGCCGTGCTGTTCGGTCGTCCCGACGGGGACCAGCGCCGTCGGCACGTCAGCCGCGTCGAGATACGCCTCCACGTCCGGGTCGGTCAGCCGCTCCATCTCGCGTTCTGTCGTCATGGCTCGTGGTACCTCTCACCACGAATCTCGCGAGCGACTGATAAATCTCTCGGTCGTCGGTCTCGACTCCGGGCGCCGCGTCCGCTTCGGTCCGCCGGTGTGGAGGTACGACCGTCGGTCCGCCGGTGTGGGACGTACCTGTCGCCGGTCCGTCTGTGAGGGTGGGAACGACCGCCGGTCGGCCGACGGGGACTGACCGCTCAGAACGTCGACTCGAACCGACGACCGCTCATCGACTCGGGTCGCAGCGCGTACAGACGGGGACTCGACTCGGCGAGCGGGACGCCCCAGACGGTGAGGTCGCCGCCGAACTCGGCGTTGTCGGCGAGGGCGGCGAACGCCGCCGACTCCTCGTCTGCCGGCACCGGCTCGATTCGACCGGCGACCACGACGCTCTCGCTGACCCCTTCCTCGGGGTACGAGACCACCATCAGCGACCCCCGAGGGTTCTCCTCGACGAGGTCTATCTTCCGGCCGCTCGACTCCATCTGGAAGTAGAGCGACTCCCCGTGGTAGCCGAACGACATCGGGATCACGTAGGGCGTCCCGTCGGCGGTGGCGAGGCCCAGGGCACCGACGGGTTCACGGCGCAACGTGCGCTCGCTGTCCTCGGGCTCGATTCGTTCCATCTCTCACCGAGACATCTCCGTCGGAGTACTTAGCAGGTCCCTTCTGCGGCCGGCGTCCCCACCGGAGTCATCCGGTGTCGCCGCCGGCGTCCGCTCTCGGATTCGCGTCTGTCTCCATCTCCCACCACTCGATGCGTTCTCGCAGCTGGGCGAGGTCACGCGAGAGGTCGGTCGCCGCGGCGGCGACGTCTGCGGCCGTCTCCGTCTCCACTTGTCCCCGCTCTGTGAGCCGCTCTATCTGGTTCGCGTTCCCCTCGCCGATGTCCCTGACGACGTCGACGATGGCCGCCGCCTCCCGGGTCGCGTCCGACTGCTCGTCGGTGATGTCGGCGACGTGCTGCAGACGGTCGTCTACGTCCTCGACGTGCGCGACGATGCGTTCGAGCGACTCGACCGCCTCCTCGACGGTCTCGGTCCCCCTCGCCACCGTCGCGTTCGCCGAGGTGACCTCCTCCGCCGTCGCGCGCGTCGTCTCCCGCAGTCGCTCGATGGACGCTGCGACGCCGTCGGTGGCGGCTTTCGTCTCCGCCGCGAGCGACTTGACCTCGTCTGCGACGACGCCGAACCCGGACCCGGCCTCGCCCGCGCGGGCGGCCTCGATGGAGGCGTTCAGCGCGAGCATGTTCGTCTGGTCTGCGATGTCGTCGATGAGGTCCATGACGTCGTCTATCGCCGCCACCTCGTCTTCGAGCCGGTCGACCCGGGAGGCGGCGTCGCCGGTGGTCGCCTCCATCTCGGCCATCGCGTCGACCACCTCCGCCGCCGCGCTCCGACCCCGCTCTCCAACCGCGCTCGCCTCGCGGGCCGTCGCCGACACGTCGTCTACGGCCTCGGACACCTCCTCGATGGCCGCGGCGAGGTCGTCCATCCGCTCGCGCGTCGCGTCGAGGTTGTGCGTCTGCTGGGAGGCCCCCTCCGCGACGCCGTCGAGTCCCTCCGTGACCTCGGCGCCCGTCTCCTCGAGGGCCCCCGCCCGCGTCGACACCGCCTCCGCCTCGGCGGCCGCCTCCTCGGTCAGCGCCGCCGCGTCGTCCACGGTCGCCTCGAAGCGGTCGAGCAACCTGTTGAACGCCGCCGCCAGCGCCGCCGCCTCGCCGCCGGTCCTGTCGGGGTCCATCCGCTGGCGGAGGTCGCCCGCGGCCGCTCGCTCTGCGACCGACCGGTACGCCGCGAGTGCGCCCTCGGCCGCCCACTCGCCGTCCCCGCTCCGTCCGTCGCTCTTCCGCCGGTCGTCGCCTCGCCCGTCGCGACTCCGGCGGTCGTCGGCACGTCGTCCGCTCTCCCCGCCGTCGTGGTCGGACGAACCCATTGCGTTGCACCGTCACCGGATTCTCATTAATACTTTGCCACTGAATATCACGTGTGATACTCGTCGGTTCCGGCCTCCGCGGGGTCGTCGTCCTCGTCGTCCCGCTGTCACAGCCCGCGCTCCGTCCACCCGCCCCGCAGAACTGACTGACGCGTCCGGGGCGATTCCCGTTCGGAAAGAAAAATAAATATGTTTACAATATCGGAAGCGGTACGTGTCCTCGTGACGAAACGTATCGTTCTCCCACTATTCGTCGCCGTACTGCTGATAACTACCGGATGCCTGGGTGGGTCCGGAGCCGGGGACGACACCGCGGCGACAGCGACGACGGCGACGCCGCCGGCGACGTCGGGCGGCGACGATTCGACCGGCGGGTCGGACGACGACACCGCCACCGGGTCGGAGAGCGGCGACGAGTGGGACCTCTCGGAACCGGTGGGGGCGCTCGTAGACGCCGGTAGCTTCACCGCGTCGTGGACGTGGCGGGCGAACGACGGCAACGAGACGGGGACGATGGAGCTCCGCCAGACCGTCGACCTCGACAGCCAGCGCGCGTACACGACGACGACCACCTCGGACGCGAACGGTGCGTTCGCGATGGAGTACTTCTACGCCGACGGCGTCGAGTACACTCGCATCGCGCCCGCCGACGCCGGCACCGAAGCGATGTACGTGGCGACCGACACCGACTTCGAGAGCAACGCGATGGTGTACGACCGCGGCTACGTCTACGACGCGTCCGACCTCGACGACTGGACGTTCGAGGGCGTCACCACCTACGACGGGGTCAGCGTCCGCGAGTACGTCTACACCGGGCTCGACCGCTGGGCCGACTCCGGGACCGCGTCTGACGACGACTTCGAGGTGACCGACGTCGAGTTCAGGATGCTCGTCGACAGGGACGGCATCGCTCGCTACCAGCGGTTCCACGTCGACGGCGTCGACGACGCCGGGCGGTCCGTGTGGTTCGAGTGGGAGTACACCGTCACGGACGTCGGTACGACCACCGTCGACGACCCCGACTGGCTCACCGACGCCCTCGAACAGACCCAGGCCTGACGCCTCGCCCACCGACGGCTCACCCGCTGACGTCACGAACCTCGACGTCACGAACGCCGACGACACGAACGCCGACGAATCGGCACCGTCCACCGCCGGATTCGCGTTTCCTCCTGTGATTCGAACCCTCCCGCGAGATAGCTGTGATTCGAAATCCTACCGCGAGATAGCACCCCCGACCGTGTGAGCCGACGTCTCGGGGGCGTTACAGTTCGACCGTCACCTCGCGGTCTCGACACTCCTCGACTTTCGCGTCTATCTCCTCGTCGGCGTAGGGGTCGGTGGTGAGGTACTTGAAGCCCATGTCGGCGAACATCGGCACGACGAGCCCCTCGTCGATCTCGGCGGCGACTCGCGCGGCCCGGTGCATCGTCGCCCCGGAGGACTGGCCCACGAACAGGCCCGTCTCCCGGGTGAGGCGCCTCGCCCACTCGTTTGCGTCCTCGACGTCGACGTCCACCACCTCGTCCGGCACCTCCTCGTCGAAGTTCCCGGGGGTCTCGGTCCGATAGACGTTCTTCAGCCCCTGAATCTCGTCTGCGCGTACGGGGTGGACAGCGCTCACCGTTATCGAGGGGTCGCGCTCTTTCAGGTACCTGCCGACACCGACGACGGTTCCCGCGGTCCCCATCCCCGCGACGAAGTGGGTCACCTCCCCGTCGGTGGCCTCGAATATCTCCGGACCCGTCGTCTCGTAGTGCGCCCGGACGTTCTCCTCGTTCGAGAACTGGTCGGGCATCCAGTACCCGTCCGGGTCGTTCGCCGCCAGCCTCCTGGCCTCCTCCATCGCCCCGTCCTCGCCCGCCTCCGGCGGCGTGATGACGACGTCCGCGCCGAGGGCCTTCAGGATGCACACCCGCTCTCTGGACATGTTGCCCGACATCACGATGCGGGCGTCGTATCCCTTCGCTGCGGCCGCGGCGGCGACGGCGATGCCGGTGTTCCCGGAGGTCGGTTCGACGATGGTCTTCTCGGGGGTGAGCGCGCCGGTCGCCTCTGCGCGTTCGAGCATCCGTCTGGCGATGCGGTCCTTGACCGACCCCGACGGGTTGACGCCCTCGAGTTTCGCGTAGACGTCGACGCCGGGGTTCGCCTCGGGGACGTCTACCCGGACGAGCGGCGTCCCGCCGACGAGTCCGAAGACGTCCTCGGCGACGGTGAGCGACGATTCACGGGGCGGCCGTTCGACCGCGTTTTCCTCCATACACGTACGTCTGCCGACCCGACCATAAACGGACTCCCACCAAACGCGGGGTGAACGAGGGCGGTCGTCCCGGCCGGGGACCGGCACTGGCCACCCGTCTCCTCGCTTGCACGTGGCATAACTATTTGTCATTCGATAGTATTTCACACAGTCACATGCACGTGTTCCTGCAGGCCGTTGTTCCCCAGCAGTACATCCCACCGATAGTCAGCGCTGTCACGACGGCCGCGATATTCCTCGTCGTGTTCGCGGTCGTCTACCTGCTCGGGAAGTCGTTCGTGACCCGGGTGGTGGAGAGCAGTCTCGAACGGCGCGGCGTCGACGAGACCATCGTCACGCTCGCGGTGAGTACGGCCGTCGCGGCGACCGCGGTCGGGGCGGTCGCGCTGGCGGCCACCGTCGCCGGATTCGGGGTCGTCCTCGCGGCCTTCGCGACGCTGGCCGGCGCGCTCGCGCTCGCCGTCGGGTTCGCCGCACAGGACATCGTCGCCAACTTCGTCGCCGGCGTCTTCATCATCAACGACGAGCCGTTCACCGTCGGCGACTGGATCGAGTGGAACGGCAACGAGGGCGTCGTCCGGGAGATACAGCTGCGGGTGACGAAACTGGACACCTTCGACAACGAACTGGTGACGGTCCCGAACAGCGATCTCGCCGGTACGGCCGTCGTGAACCACGTCGCAAACGACAGGCGCCGCGTCTCGGTCGGCTTCGGCATCGGCTACGACGACGATATCGCGCAGGCCCGGGAGGCCATCGTCGACGAGGGCAAGCGCGTCGACGGCGTGCTCGCGGACCCCGCTCCCACCGCGCCCGTCACGGAACTCGGCGACTCCGCCGTCGTCCTCTCCGGCCGCGTCTGGATCGACCCGAACGAGAGCAGTTACGGGGCGACCCGCGCCCAGTTCGTCGAGGGCGTCAAGGAACGCCTCGACGCCGAGGGCATCGACATGCCGTACCCCAACACGGAGCTCTCGGGCTCCGTCGAAGTCACGGACGCCGAGCGGGTCGGGGGGGCCACCGGGGACTGACCGGCGTTCCGGGGGACCGTCCCGAACTCCGGCGGAGGAGTGTCCCGAACTCCGGCGGAGGAGTGCCCCGAGTTCCAGTGGAGGCGTGCCCGGGACTTCGATGGAGGACTGCCCGACGACAGACCGGGCGAGAGGGGACGTCCGAACCGCA
>JBDGSQ010000011.1:20529-23569 GCA_042217455.1 Haloferacaceae archaeon
TTCGATGGAGGACTGCCCGACGACAGACCGGGCGAGAGGGGACGTCCGAACCGCAACCGCGGGCGACCCGCTCGCGCTCTGTGCCTCAGGCGACCTGCTTTTTCTCCCGGAACGTCGCGGACCCGCCGTCCCAGCGGACGACCGTCACGACGGTCACGGTGCCGCCGTTTTGCTTTATCTTCGCCCCGCCGACGTAGCCGACGTCCACGCGCTGTGTCCGGGTCGTCGACTCGTCGGCGTCGAGCGTTCCGACCGACTCCTCGCCGGTCCAGACGGAGTCGTTGCCCGCGTACATCGTCGTCGTGACCGTGACGTTCGACCGCGCGTTCCCGCCGTTGTTCGTGAGCGTGACCGTCACGTCCCGGCAGGTGTTCCCGCACGTCTCGATGTCGTCGATGACGAAGGTGAACGGGCGCTCGTGGCCCGCGGGCGCGCTGGTCCCGTTCGAACTTCCGCTGGAATCCGTCGCCGTCGGGCCGGGGACCGGTGAGGTCTGCGCGTCGCCGCCGCCGGCCAGCGGTCCGACGCCGAGGACGTACATCCCCCCGATGCCGACGACGAGGAGGGCGACGAGGACGCCGACTGCGACGACCGTCACGCTGGCTCGCTGCGGGGTCTCCGACCCCCGATTCGCTCTTGCCATGCCACCGGCTTCGCGGCCCCACGGGATGCTTATTGGGTGGCTAAACGGCCGACGGAGGAGGACGACCCGGTCTCCGAGCAGGAGGAGTTGCCACGGGGAGTGCGACTCGTCGCCGCCGGCGAACCGGCGGGCTGTTCGGGGAAGGCCAACGCCATCGTCGCCGGGATGGAGGCGGCGCGCCACGACCGGCTGGTCTGGTCGGACGACGACTTCCACTACCCGCCGGACTGGCTGGCAACCCTCAGCCGGGACTACGACGAACACGGACCGGTCTCGGAGGTGCCATGCTTCGTCGGTCAGGACTCCCTGTCAGCGCTGCTCGAACCGATGTACGCATCGGGCGGGTCGATGCCAATCGCCGTCCTCGACCGGATCTGGGGCGGCGCAGTCATCTTCGAGCGGGGAGATATCGACGAGGCTGCCTACCTCGACGAACTTCGGCGGACCGTCAGCGACGACGCCCTCCCCATGGAACATCTCGAGGTGAAGAACGTCGGCCGGGCACGTATCGTCCCGATCGGGGGCTCCGTCCGCGAGGCGGTCGAACGCCCGGTCAGGTGGACGAAGATTCTCCGGTGGCACTTCCCCGGTGCCGTCGCCGGGACGTTCCTCGTGGCGCTGCTCGTACTCGTCGGTGCGATTCTCGCGCCGTTCCACGCGATGGTGGTACTGGCGGTGCTGCACCTCGCAATCAACGGGTTTCTGGGCGTCCGCCGGTGGACTGCCGTGCTGGCGTCCCCCGCGGTGTTCGTGTTCGTCCCACTCGTTCTGTACGGGCTCGCCCGCCGGACCTTCGTCTGGGGTGGGCGGCGATACCACATGCGAGGGACGTTCGACGTGACCGTTGTCGAGTAGCGGCCCACTCCGATTTCGAGGGCGATCGCTGGTGTCCCGTCGGCACGTGAGCTGACCGGTCGATGCGGCCCGAGTTCGACCAGTAAGGGGGTGCCGACTTCCGGATTTGAAATGCGGTCGAGCGTCGCTCACTCTGCTCCGCCCGTTGACGCTCGCGGTGAGAAGATGTTCCGCTACGACGGGGCGGTCGTCGTGAGCGTGGCGATGCTGGCGGGGCGACCCGGGATCGACCGGGTCGGCGACTTCGTCGTCGAGACGGAGGTGTCGCTCGTCGAACGGGCCCTGAAGCGACTGTCGCCGCCTCTCTAGCCCGACGGTGGCAGGAGTTAACACGCCTGGTGGGGTATAGAGGGCATGCAGCTCGGACTCCACCTCCCGAACTGGTCGAGCGACGACTCGCTGCTCTCCCCCGATCGTCTGCGCGGGTTCGCCCGGCGCGCCGAGGAACTCCGGTTCAGGAGCCTCTGGGTCATCGACCACCTGACCGAGCCGCCGAGTTACAACCAGTCGTGGCTGGATCCGTTCGTGACCCTCTCGCACGTCGCGGCGGCGACAGACCGGATCGACCTCGGGACCGGCATTTACATCCTCCCGATGCGCGAGCCGGTCCTGGCCGCCAAACGCGCGGCGACCCTCCAGCACCTCTCGGGCGGCCGGTTCACGCTCGGCGTTGGACTCGGCTACGTCCGCCCGGACTTCGAGGCCGTAGGGGTCCCGTTCTCCGAGCGCTCACCGCGGTTCACCGAGGGGCTCGAACTCGTCACGCGACTGCTGACCGAGGAGCGGGTCACCTTCGACGGGGAGTTCTACTCGGTCGAGGACTTCGAACTGGAGCCGCAACTCCGACGCCCGCCGGCGATGGTCGCCGCCGGCGGGGGGACGTATCGGGACGAGGACAAGACCCACTACGGTACCGAGGTCGACGAAGACAGATACGTCCCCCGGGCGGTCCTCGAACGGATCGCCCGCGCCGGCGGCTGGATCGCGCCGGGGCAGAGCGTCGGTAAGTCGGAGTCGGACATCGAACGAGTGAACGAGTTCCTCGTCGACGAAGGCGTCGACCCGGCGTCCGTTCCCCGGTACGCACACAACTACGTCCACGTCGTTCCGGGCGTCGACTCCGAAACCGCACGCGAGAAACAGCGCGCGGTGTTCGAACGCTACGTCGGCGACCGGCGACCGGTCGAGTTCGCCGAGGAGAACTACCTCTTCGGGAGCGTCGAAGAGATCCGGGATCAGATCGAACGGTACGAACGGGCGGGGTTCGATCAGTTGATCCTCGGCCCCGTCGCCAAAGACCCTGCCGAACTCGACCGGCAACTGGAGCTCTGGGCCGATCTGTTCGGCGACGAGTACCGATGAGGAGCGCTACTCTCGTCGGTCCGTAGAGACTGCACGCCTCTCGGATTCGAACCTCCGGAGCGTTTCGCTCTCAGTGCCCTCGTTCGCTTCGCTCACGAGGACGGGGACAGCTCTAGCTGCAGTCGAGTGTGTAACGCTCTCGAATGAGAATCGCGTAGAAACCGGATGCCGCCTCCCGGC
>JBDGSQ010000116.1:0-6771 GCA_042217455.1 Haloferacaceae archaeon
TGACGTTGACCTCGGCGTCGATCTCGGTCTCCTTGACCTCGAGGGCGCCGTCGAACAGTGCGACGTTCGCGTCCTCGACGGCGTAGGGCATGTTCTCGTCGACGCGTTCCTTGTCGACGATGACGCCCTCGACGAGCTCGGAGTTGCCGACGGAGCCGCCGACGACCTTCTCGATGGAGACGTTGTCCGTGTCGATGTCGCCGTCGTCGGCGACCGCGAGCACGGCGTCCACGACGAGGTCCGAGAGCAGGTCCTTCGCGGACTCCGCGCCCTTGCCGGTCATCGCCGTGGCGGCGATCTTCTGGAGGGTCTCGCGGTCGTCGGTGCCGACCTGGATGGCGTTCTCCGAGAGGACCTCCTTCGCCTTCTCGGCGGCCTCGCGGTACCCCTGTGCGATGGTGGTCGCGTGGACGTCGGAGTCGAGCAGTTCCTCGGCCTTGTCGAGGAGTTCACCGGCGATGACGACAGCCGTCGTGGTCCCGTCGCCGACCTCGTCTTCCTGGGTCTCGGAGACCTCGACGATCATGTTCGCCGCGGGGTGGTCGATGTCCATCTCCTTCAGGATGGTGACGCCGTCGTTCGTGACGACGACGCCGCCCGTCGAATCGACGAGCATCTTGTCCATCCCTTTCGGACCGAGCGTGGTCCGGACGGACTCGGCGACGGCCTTGCCAGCCGTGATGTTCATCGACTGGGCGTCCTTGCCGGACGTCCGCTGACTCTCCTCAGAAAGTACGATCATGGGCTGATTGCCCATCCGCTGTCGCTGTGCCATAGTCAAGCCGTGATTGTATGTGGTTCTATAAAAACCCTTCGAGCCGTCCTCGCTGAAACGGCACACGGGGTCGGGAACGGCGGAGGAATCGAGCGGTCTATCGGTGACGTATTTATGTGTTATCGACCATCACACACCGCCTCGTCGCCGGCCGTCGTCGTCTGGGGTCAGGTGGTCGCTCGCCGTCGCGCCCCGGGGGACCGTCGACGGGGTCTCGGCGGGGGAGCCTCAGCTGGGGGTGACGTCGAACCCGCGGGTGAGTTCGTTGTGCTTCCGTTCGAGAAACGCGTAGACCGTTCCGTGCGGCGCGCCGTCGAGGAGCATCTCGGTGGCCCGGCGGACCGCTTCGACCTCCTCCGGCTGCCCGATGATGCCGAGCGTCGAGCCGTAGATGACGACGTCGGCGCCGGTGAGTTCCTCCATCAGCTCTCGCGTCCGGCCGTCCTCGCCGATGAGTCGGCCCTTGTTGCGCTGGAGGTCTTTCTTGTTCCGACTCGCGGCGTCGATGTCGATGAGCTCGAACATGCGCATCTCGTCGTCGAGAAGCGTGAGTGCGACCTCCGGTTTGAAGCCGCGGGCGATGGCCTGCACGATGTCCGGCGCGACGAGGCCGGTCACGGGGTCACCCACCGACTCGATGGCGACGCTGCCGCTCTCGGAGTCGATGTCGAGTCGGACCTCGGCGCGTCGCTCTATCTCGCGCATCGTCTCGCCGCCCTCACCGATGAGGACGCCGATACGGTCCTGCGGGACCTTCACGTGCTGCATACACGCTTGCTACCCGCCGCAACTGTTTAAAGGGTTTGTTCCCGCGATTCGGCCACTGAACGCATGGGTCGCCGCCCGGACGTGGCCCGGCCCCTCGGCCGCTCTTCGCCTCGAAGTGTCGAAGTGACGACCCGACTGCCGGACCAATCGACGATCTGACCACTTCCCGGCTGCGGGCACGTCGTCGATGTGACGACTGTGCCGCTGCCATCCGCGATTCGACGGGGTTCCGGTGACGCCACCTGCGAATTGACAATCGCCGATAGGTTTATTTATGTTGATAGTTGTTATCCGTAGTGAGCCGGCCGTATCAGTATGACAGGTGAAAGTGACCCCGAGGGCGGACAGGCCGTCGAGTACGACCCGAAGCGCGGGACGTACCACGTCCAACACGACCTCTCGAGCAGGGAAGAACTGAGCGTCACCGTCGTCACCACCGTCGCGGAGGTTCTCGACTGTGATCCCGCCGACCTGGACCTGAACGGCGTCATCCACCCGGACGCGCTGAACTCGATTTTCAGCCCCCGGTACGACGGGTCGACGCGACAGGGCGGCACACTCTCGTTCGATCTCGGCGGGTGTCAGGTGACCGTCGCCCGCAACGGCGAGATCGTCGTCGACCCCGACCCGGACGCGGACTCGCAGTGACCGGCGCTCCCGCAGCGACCCACTCCCGTCTCGTCGTCACCGACCGTTCTCTCTAACGGGTAGCTCCCGCGGCCGACCGAACGCGACGACGCTCAGCTGACGTCGTACTCCTCGGCCGCCATCTCCAGCAGCGACGTGAGGGCCTCGTGTCCCCTCGCGCGGTCGGTGAGTCGAAGCACCTCGCCGTCGTCCTCGGTCGCCACGACGCCGGCGTCTTTCATGAGTGGCACGTGCGACGTCGTCAGCGACGTGCGCACGCGCTCTGTCTGCAGGGAGGAGAGGTCGGACGCTGCGACTCCCAGTTCCCACGACGCGATGTTCTCGGTGAGGGTGCGGACGGTGACGCTCATGTCGGTTGCCCAGAGGTACGCGAGCGCGAACCGGCGGCGCTCGTTCCCGAGGAGGCGGTGGACGACGTCCATCTCGAGTCCGGTCTCGGTCTCGTCGCGCCCCCCCTCTACCACCACGTCGAACGCGGTGCGGATTCGCTCTCTCGTCGCGTCGTCGACGGCGGACGGGTCGAGGTGGAAGTACCCGACGGCGTCGGTCTCCTCGAGGAGTTCCCCGACGCCCTCGACGAACTGGAAGGCGTCGTCGAGGGAGACGTGCCGGAGGAGGTTCGTGAGCGCGTTGAAACAGAGCACGCGCTCGGTCGGCCGGTCGGTCCACTCGTCGAGGTAGAGTCGCATCGCGGTGCCCAGTCCCTTCAGGTTCTCGGGGTCCGACATCGTCGTCAGCGTTATCGGCCCCTCCGGCCGCTTGTAGCCGCTCTCGGCGCTCGACGAGCGGGTCATGTCGTCGAAGCTTATCACGCCGAGGTCCGCCGGCAGGTCCCCGAGCGACTCCCACACCTTCTCGACGACGTCGTCGAGCGCCTCCGTGTACGTGACTGCGAGTATGCTCGTGTCCTGACCGAGTGCGGACGAGAGTTGCGACTCGCACACCTGCCGCTCGGCTGCCACCGACGCGTCCGAGAGCAACAGGACGGTCCGCGCACTGGTCCCGCTCTCGGTGACGTCGACGCCTGCGTCCGCTTCGACCGGTCGGGGGTCGTCAGAGTCTGACATGGGGGAGAGAGCGCCGCAACTGTACTGTCAAGCAGTGGACCTGACATGGTAATAAATATACCGAGTGGTTCATTGTCACAGTCAGGGTGTCGGGTCGGCGTCGGTCACGTACTCGTACAGGGCGTCTTCGGTCGCCTCGACGCCCTGTCGTGCGAAGAAGGCCGCCACGTTCCGGCAGTCCCGCCGGAGGAACTCGTCTGCGTTCGGGTGGTGAACAGTGACGGCCTGCCCGAGGTCGATGACGACGAGTTCGCCCTCGTGGACGATGAGGTTGTACTCCGAGAGGTCGCCGTGGACGAGGCCGGCGCTGTAGAGTCGGTGCATGTACTCGCGGACCACCTCGAAGGCCGTCTCGGGATTCTCGACGTGGACCTCCGCGAGTCGCCGCGCGCGGTCTTCGACCAGGCCGACCAGCTCCATCACGAGGACGTTCCGCTCGACTGCGATGGGTCTCGGGACGCGCACGCCGGCCGTCCGCGCACGTTCGAGGTTGGCGAACTCCTTTTTCGTCCACGCGAGGACGACCTGTTTCTTGTCGTTCCCGATGCCCTCGAAACGCGGGTCGCCCTCGAGGTAGTCGCGCATGTGCCGGAAGTTGCTGGCGCTGATGCGGTATATCTTCACGGCGACGTCGCGGTCGTCGTCGCCGAGGGCCTCGTAGACGTTCGCCTCTTTCCCGGTGGATATCGGCCCCCCGAACGCCGCGATGTGGCCGTCCTGAACGAGTTTGTAGATGGCCGCGAACGTCGCGTCGTCGAAGACAGACTGCTCGACTTTGAACTGGTCTGCGTCCTTCAGTCGCTTTCTGAACTCGTCGAACTCCCGGTCGCGCCGACGGGCGATGCGGTCCGCCTCGCTGTCGGCGACGTCTATCTCCTCCCACTCGTCGCCGAATCCCTCCGCTTCGTCGGGTTCTATCAGCTCGAACTCGTCGCTCATCTGCTTTCCCGTAGGCGGGCCGGGGTGAAAAGCGTCCCTCCGGCGAGTCGCGGTGGTGTCACGGGACGAGGAGCGCCCTACTGGATGTGGCCTTCTTCGCGGAGCTGGTCCGCCTCCGCCTTCTCGTAGCGCCACGTGACGTCGGCCTTGTCGTCCTGCCAGTCCCACGGTTCGACGAGGACCACGTCGTCCTCTCGAATCCAGATGCGCTTCTGCATCCGGCCGGGGATGCGAGCGATGCGCTCTTTCCCGTCTGCACACCGGACGCGAATGCGGTTCGCGCCCAGCATGTTGGTCACGACGGCGAATACTTCGTCATCGTCGGGCATTCTGAGGTCCTTTCGCCCCTCCTTTTCGGTCATGCCCGGAAGTTGGAAACCGCGATGTATAATTGTTTTCAGACGGGGAATCCCCCGCTCGGGCGTCGCCCCCGGCGGTTCGGCGGACGCTCCCCGTCGCCGTCCGCCGTCCGTCTGACGGTTCCCCGTGTGTTTTGACGCTCCCGACGGTAGGGCGTGCATGGACACTCGTCCCGTCTGTGCTGGTCGCACCTCTCGACGTCGACTGCTCGCGCTCGCCGCGGGCGGCCTCCTCGGTGCGAGCGCCGGATGCCTCGGCGGCGTCGGCCTCGGAAACAGTCCCACGGGGACGATCCGGGTCCGCGTCCGCAACACCACGAACGCCGCCCACGACGTCGAGGTCCGCGTCTTCCTCGACGACGCGCGGGTCTTCGACGGCTCCGTTCGACTCGAAGCGTCCGGGTCGGACCCCTACACGGAACAGGTCTGGGACGCGGTGCGAGAGGTCCCCGACGGGAAGTCGTACCGCGTGGTCGTCGTCGTCGACGGCGAGCGCTCCGAAAAGGAGGACGCCGCAGACTGCATCGCGAACGGCGGCGACACCCGGGGGTACGAGCTGGTTCAGGTGTCGATTCAGGACGACGGGACGAAGATTCTCACCGACGACTGCTCCGGGTGAGGGCGCGCCCCCCGGCTACCGGGCCGATTCAGGCCTGCTGTTCCCGGAGTTTCTCCCGACCGGGGGCGACGAGTCGGTCGAGGTACTCCGCCAGCGCGCCCTTGGCGTCCGCGGGGTGGAGGTCGCCGGACTCGAGCGCCGCGGCGAGCGACTCGTAGTCGCCGTAGGTCACGTCGCCGCCGTACTGGTCCGGTCGCTCGACGACCACCTGTTCGAACCGCGGGAAGACGTGGTACTCGAAGATCTGCAACACGGGGTTCTCGCGCTCCTGTCCGTCCTCCGGGTCCGGGTCCCGCGTCGGCGGGCAGTACGCGCCGTTCACCTTCCGGGCGATCTCCTCGCGGGAGTCTTCCATCGAGATGGTGACCCCCTGACTCGAGGACATCTTGCCGATTCCGGTGTCGAGGTCGGCGATGAGCGGCGTGTGCAGGCAGGTCGGCGCGTCCTCCCCGATGCTCGGGAGGACGTCGCGGGCGAGCATGTGGACCTTGCGCTGTTCCATCCCGCCGACCGCGAGGTCGACGTCGAGGTAGACGATGTCGAGCGCCTGCATCAGCGGGTAGACGGCCTGTGACACCTTCGCCGTCTCGCCGCTCTGTATCTCGGACATCGCGCGCTCCGCCCGCGCGAGCGACGTCTCCAGTTCGAGCGCGTGGAGGTCGAGGACGTACTCGCGGTCGAACTCGAACTCCGACCCGAGGACGAACTCGGTCTGCTCTGCGTCGAGGCCGTACGCGAGGAACTGCTCTTTCATCCGCGCGGCCGTCTCGCGAATCTCCTCGAAGGTCCCCTTGTCGTTGAGGTAGGCGTGGACGTCTGCGAGCAGGATGGTCACGTCGAAGCCCGCCTCCTGCAGGTCGATGAGTTTCGTCGCCGCGAGCATGTGCCCGATGTGGAGGACGCCCGACGGTTCGTAGCCCACGTACGCCCGCTTGCCGTCCGGTTCCTCGGCTAACGCACGTACCTCGTCTTCGGTGACCACCTCAGCGGCGTTCTGGGTGATGCGCTCGTAGACGTCCATACGTGAGGTGAGTCGGGTCGATGGGTTATGTCTTCTGGATGTGTGAGAGCGGTTCAGTGGCGCGCTCGCGGACGATTCGCCGCGAACGCGTGGCCCCCGCGCCGGCGAGTCGACCGGGGTCGAACGCCCCGCACCGCTGAGCCAACCGGACACGGACGCCTCGAACCGTCGAACCGCACGGGGACGCGCCCCGCGCCGCCGATTCGAAACCGAAAACACGGACGCCCCGCGAAGTCGAGTCGATGGCCGACCGACAGTCCCCCTCGTTTCTCGCCCCCCTGTTCGTCCTGCTGGTGGTCACGCTCGGGGCGCTCTCCGTCATGTGGATAACGCAACTCGGTCTGCGCTCGTTCGGGCTGTTTCTCGGGTTCGTCCTCTACTTCCTCGGCGCGCACGTCTACCTCCCCTACCGGGTGTACGTCGACGCGCGGCGGCGCGGCAGCGACTCGGCCACGGCGTGGGCGGTGGCGACGTTCCTGGTTCCGGTCGTCGTCGCCCTCGTCTACTTCCTGCTGGTCAGCCCCGGCGACCGGGCCGAGTGAGGCCGGTCGCGGACCGGTGTCGCCGGCGCGATA
>JBDGSQ010000116.1:6871-22695 GCA_042217455.1 Haloferacaceae archaeon
CCCCGGCGACCGGGCCGAGTGAGGCCGGTCGCGGACCGGTGTCGCCGGCGCGATACTCTCACTCGGACTCCTCGACGCCCGCGGGATACTCTCACTCGGACTCCTCGACGCCGGCGCGGTGTTCCGAGATGATCTGGTCGACCATCTCGGCTTTCCGCTCGCGCCTTCGCTCCTCTGCGCGCTCGTGCCAGTCGTCGACGGCGGCCTCGACCTCGCTCTCTCTCGCGACTGCGAGTTCGTCCACCTCCTGCATCGTCACCTCGTCGGCCGGGCCGACCGGAATCTCGCGCTCGAAGAGCACCTCGTCTGCGACCTCCGAGAGGCCGCCGTCTCTGAGGACGACCCGCGGTTCCTTCTCGGCGAGGCGCTCGGCGGTGCTCCGACCGGCGCCGCTGGCGTCCCGGAGATAGACGACGTCGCCGGGGGCGAGGCCGTACTGCTCGTCTGCGGTCCGGATGGCCCCCTTCGTGAACTTCTCGACGACTTTCACCGGCACGAGGTCCCTCCCTTCGGAGACGTCGGCGAAGTTCGAGTGGTCGAGTTTCCACAGCGCCTTCAGGCGGTCCAGCTTCTCCGCCAGTTCGTCAGCCCGCTCGCGCGCCTCGTCTCGCTCGCGTTCGAGGCGGTCGGTCTCGCGTTCGAGGCGCGTCACCTCGCGGCGCTCGCGGACCTCGCGGCGCTCCTCCCGCCTGGCCTCGGAGAGCTCCTCCTTGTACTCCTCGATGGTCTCCTCGCGCTCTGCGACGGTCTCTCTGAGGTCCTCGACGTGGCCCTCCAGTCGCTCGACCTGCGACTCGAGCTTCCTGATGCGCTTTTCCTCGTCGGAGAGCTCCCGGGGCTCGTGGCTCGGCTCCTCGCTCTCTGTCTCCTCGTCGTCGGTCAGGTCCCGGAGGACGGCCTCGACCGACCCGTCGCCGGCCAGCACGCGGGCGACGACCTCCTCGCGGTCCACGTTCGGGGGGACCTTCCGCGAGACGCGGCGGATCTGGTCCTCGTGGTCGTCGTAGGCGAACAGCGCCGCCGCGAGCGCGTCGCGCTCGTGGTCGTTGTCGTAGTCCACGTCGCGGGTGCGGTGGAGCTTCTCGTCCACCGGGAGGTCCGACTCGGGTGCCCAGCCGGCGGCGTCGAAGCTCCGGCGGAACTTCTCGACGGTCTCGGGCATCGGTTCGACGTCGGCGGCGACGACGACCGGCCGGCCGCGCTCGATGAGCCACTCGATGATCTCGGCGGTGTCTGCGGTCCGGGTCGAGTGGACGTCGTGGACCGACCCCCCGAGCCCCACGACGGCGGCTGCGGTGGTCGTCCCGGGGTCGATGCCGACGATGACGGGGTCGCGGCGCTTCACGAGCGGTTCGAACTCGATGCCGTCGCGCTGGACCCGCTCGACCTCGATTCGGGTGTCGCCGGAGCGACGCGAGGACACCGGGATGTCGGTCGGTCGCGCCTCGACGGTGAAGGTGGCGTTGGCGAAGCCGCCGTACTTCTCGGTCACCTCGCGCTCGTACGACAGTCCCGCGTCGTCGAGTTTCCGCCCGACCTCTCTGGCGACCTTCTTCACGTTCCCGTGGATGCGGCGGGTGTAGCGGTCCTGACTCCACCCGCCCTTCCCGGTCGAGCGCCCCCGCGAGACCTTCACCGTCGTCGTGTCGGTGAAGGCGGTCACCTCGTACCCGACGTCGATGGCCGCCAGTCGGGCGGCGGCCTCGGCCTCCTGCATCGGGTCTTTCCCGTAGGGGACGCCGTGGCGGGAGGCGACTCTGGAGAGCGGTTCGGGGCGCTCTGCGCCGGTCACCTGCACGAGCCTGGTCTCGACGGGCAGCGAGCGCAGAAAGCGGACGAGGTCGTCTTTGTCCGCCGCCAGTTCGTACATGTTGTCGGTGGCGACGGCGGCGGGTTCCTCGCGCTCTATGAGCCTCCGCAGTTTCCGGAACGAGACGACGTCGCGTTCGATGCGCTCGTCGCCTCCGCTCCCGTCGGCGCGGAACTCGCTGCCGGACTTCCTGACGTCGAGGGCGACGAGCGCGTAGGAGGGCGAGTCCCCCCGAACGTCGCCGCTCTGTACGTCGACGCCGAAGATGAGCGAGTCGAGCGCACTCGTCCGGGCGTTCACAGTCGCGGTAAGCGGTCGTTCGGTAAATACCCAACGCCGGTGGTCGATTGCGCCGAACCCCGGCGTCTCCCCGGCGTCTCGAACTAGATCGCCTCGGCGAAGTGCGCGGCACAGGCCGCGTTGAACGCCTCGGGGTCGTCCTGGTTGACCAGGTGCCCCGCGCCGGGTATCTCCCGCCACGAACCGCGGGCGACCGTCTCGGCCAGGTGCTCGCCCTGCCGCTTGACCGGGGGCGCCTCGTGGTCGCCGTAGAGAACGAGCGTCGGGGTCCGGACGTGAGACAGGTCCGGGGGGACGAACGTATAGAGCGCCCGGAATATCTTCCGGAATTCGCTCGCCGACACCGCGTCGAGCGCCTCCATCGCCCGCTCTCGAACCGCCGCGTCGACGGTCAGCCAGGGGCGGCCGGTCGTCGCCCTGACGGACCCGAGGAGCGACCGGAACGTCGCCGCCGGCCCGACCGTCGAGAGGAGCCACGAGACGTACGGGACCGGCGAGAGGGCGGACTTGACGAGCGGCGGGAGGTCGACCGGCGGCACGGACTGTACCGGCCCGCCCACGACGGCGCCTCGTGCCGCGTCCGGGTGTCTGTCGAGGTACGACTGGACCACCATTCCGCCGAGCGAGATGCCGCCGAGAATCGGGCGGTCGACGCCGAGGTGGGCGAGGAGGGTCTCGAGGTCGTCCGTGAACAGGTCGACCGAGTAGGTCCGCTGGTCGGTCCCACCGGTCCGCCCGTGTCCCCGGAGGTCGAACGTCACCACCCGGTACTCGTCGGCGAACCGCGCGACCTGCGGCCCCCAGGAGTCCGCGCTCTGCCACCCGCCGTGGAGCCAGACCAGCGGCGGTCCCTCGCCCCGCTCGCGGTACCGGAGCGTCCCGCCCTCTATCGGTACTGTCGGCATCGAACCGAGACTAGCGCTCCTCGTGCTTGAATGAATCCCCCCGGACTCCACTGCCGCTGTCGCAGTCGCGCCGGCCCGTGTCGCTGTCGCAGTCGCGCCGGCCCGTGTCGCTGTCGCAGTCGCGCCGGCCCGTGTCGCTGTCGCAGTCCCTCCCGGCTCACTCCGCGTCCGCGTCCGGGTACTGGACGTCGACTCGCTGGCCGTCCGAGGCGACGAACACCTCCCCGTCGTACTCGTGGGAGGCCTGCCGGGCCAGCGGCTTCGCGTTGCCCGCGTAGCGCGAGGAGATGTGCGTCAGCGCGAGTCGCTTCGCTCCGGCCCGCCGGGCGACGTCTGCGGCCTCGCGCGCGGTCGAGTGGGCGGTTTCGCGGGCGCGGCTGGTCTCCTCGTCTGCGAACGTCGCGTCGTGGACGAGCAGGTCGGCGTCGGCCGCGGCCGCGACGGTCTCCTCGCGGGGCCGCGTGTCGCCGGTGTAGACGAAGCGCCGCCCCGGGCGCGAGTCGCCGACCACCTGCTCGGGTCTGACGACCGTCCCGTCGTCCAGTTCGACCGGCTCGCCGTCGTGAAGCGTCGAGAACTTCGGGCCGACCGGCACGCCGAGTTCCTCGGCGCGCTCCCGGTCGAACCGGCCGGGGCGGTCGTCCTCTTCGAGGACGTACCCGACCGAGCGGGTGCGGTGTTCGGTGGCGAACGCCCGGACCGCGAAGCCGTCGCCGTCGAGGGCGGCGTCGCCGGGCGACACCTCGTGGACGCGCACGGGAAAGTCGGGTTCGTGGGCGCCGGCGCGGACGAGTCGCTCTATCTCCCCGCGGGTGCCGGCGGGGGCGTGGACGGCGAGCGGTTCGTCCCGGCCGTTGAACCCCCACGTCTGGACGAGACCGGGGAGGCCGAGGACGTGGTCGCCGTGGAGGTGCGTGACGAAGACGTGTTCGACGTCGAAGCCGGTCCCGTAGCGCATCATCTGGCGCTGTGTCCCCTCGCCGCAGTCGAACAGCAGTCGCTCGCCCTCCCGGTTGACCATCAGGGCGCTCGGGCCGCGCTCTGTGGTCGGGATGGCCCCGCTCGTCCCGAGGAACGTCACGCGCATCGACATACTGACCCTTCCGCACCCGTCCGGTAAATGCTGTCCGACTTCGGCGACGGGGCTCGGACCCGGCGACCGGGCGCGAACGGCACCCGCGGCGCGCCGTGACGACCCGGACCGACCGATTCTTACCCGCCGGGCGGGTACGAAGTGGTGATGGACGAGCCGCTGTGGATAGACAGGCACGCGCCGTCGCTCGCCGACCTCCCCCAGTCCGAGGTCCGCGAGCGTCTCGCGCGAACCGTCGACGAGCCGATGAACCTCGTGCTACAGGGGCCTCCCGGCGTCGGCAAGACGGCTGCGGTCCGCGCGCTCGCCCGCGAAGTCCACGACGACCCGGACAACGACCTCGTGGAGATTAACGTCGCGGACTTCTTCGGCCGCACGAAAAAGGAGATCCGGGGGGACCCCCGGTTCGGCCACTTCCTCACGGGTCGGAGCAGGATGGCGAAGCGCGACATGATAAACCACGTCCTCAAGGAGGTGTCGGGCTACGCGCCGGTGTCCGGCGAGTACAAGACGGTCGTGCTCGACAACGCCGAGGCCATCCGCGAGGACTTCCAGCAGGCGCTCCGCCGGGTGATGGAGCGACACCACCGGACGACCCAGTTCGTCATCACCACCCGCCAGCCCTCGAAGCTCATCCCGCCGATTCGCTCGCGGTGCTTCCCGGTGCCGGTGCGCGCGCCCACAACCGACGAGACGAAGGCCGTCCTCCGCGACGTCGTCGAGGCCGAGGGCGTCGAGTACGACGAGGACGGACTGGAGTACGTCGCCGGCTTCGCCGGGGGCAACCTCCGGAAGGCGATATCCAGCGCCCAGACGGCGGCCGTACAGGCCGACGCGGTGACGATGAACGCCGCCTACGAGGCGCTCGGACAGGTCGGCCACGACGACGACCTCCGGTCGGTCCTCGATTCGGCGGCCGCCGGCGAGTTCACCGACGCGCGCAAGACTGTCGGGAAGCTGCTCGACGAGGAGGGCTTCGACGGGGACGACCTCCTCAGGGAACTGCTCCGCGTCGCCCGCTCGAATTACGGCGGCGACGACCTCGCGCGGCTCTACCGACTCGCTGGCGACATCGACTTCGATCTCGCCACCGGGTCGGACGACCGCCTCCACCTCTCGCACATGCTCGCCGAGTGGGGGCAGACGGTGACCGCCTGACTCGCGACCACCCACCAAGCGCACAGGACACAGCACTATGCAGTTCGCACCAGGCTCACGACGATTCGTTCTCGTGCCGCTCGCCCTGTCGATACCGGCGGCGCTGTTCGCACCGCCGTTCGCCGCCGCCCTCCTCGCCGCGGGGCTGTTCTCGATGTGGTTCTTCCGCGACCCGACGCGGACGCCACCCCCCTCCGGGGTCGTCTCGCCCGCGGACGGCAGAGTCTCCGTGATACGCGAAGAGGAGGGCCGCGTTCGCGTCGGCGTGTACATGAACGCCGTCGACGTCCACGTGAACCGCGCGCCGTTCTCCGGCACCGTCGAGGCCGTCGAGCACCGACTGGGCGCGCACCGCCCCGCGTTCACGAAAGAGTCAGAGCGCAACGAGCGGGTCGACCTCACCGTCCGCGACGACGACGGCGAGACCCACGAGGTGTCGCTCATCGCCGGGTGGTTCGCCCGTCGCATCCACCCCTACGTCTCCGAGGGCGACGCCGTCGCGCGCGGCGACCGGATCGGCCACATCGACTTCGGCAGTCGCGCGGACGTGCTGCTCCCGCCGGACTACGACCGCGGAGACGTTCGCGTCCGCGTCGGCGAGCGCGTGACCGCGGGCGAGAGCGTCGTCGCCGAACGCGAGTGAGGCGACTTGAACGAGGCGACTCGGGGGGAACGAGGCGACCGCGCCACGTCGCCGCCCCACGCCGGCCTGCGCCGTTCGCTGGGGAACCCCGTGAACGCACGTCTCGGTCGGTGCATACGGATTTAGCTCACGCGGTGTATGTTCGTCTATGGGCGAGCGAACCCCCGAAACCGAGCGCGTGTCTCCGCAACGGCAGTTGACGGTGGACTACATGCGGATGGCGGGGCGCCGGAGTAACGTCCACGGACTCGTCGAGGTCGACGTCACCGACGCCAGAGCGCAGATCCGGACGATCGAGGAAGAGACCGGCACGGCGCTTTCGTTCACTGCCTTCGTCGTCTCCTGTCTGGCAGCCACCCTGGAGGAACAGCCACGCGTCCACCGGTATCGCGACTGGCGGGGGCGGCTCCACGAGTTCGAGGACGTGGACGTGAACGTCCTCGTAGAACGGGAGGTCGACGGCGAGCGGATCGGTGTCCCGCACGTCGTCCGGGCGGCGAACCGGCGGACGATTCGGTCGATTCACGGCGAAATCCGACGCGTTCAGGCGGACGCGTCGACCGCCCCCGAGGCCGGCATCGCCAGCGTCGCCCGCCGCCTCCCCGGATTCGTTCGGAGACAGATCTGGCGCCTCCCGCACTGGTCCCCGTCGCGGTGGAAGCGACTCGCCGGCACCGTCGCTGTCACCTCCGTCGGCATGTTCGGCACCGGGAGCGGGTGGGCGATCAGTCCCACGAACTACACCCTTCAGCTCGCCGTCGGCGGCATCGGAACCAAACCGCGCCTGCTCGACGGTGAACTCCGGCCCCGGGAGCTCCTGAGCCTCACCGTCACCTTCGACCACGACGTCGTGGACGGCGCCCCGGCCGCGCGGTTCGTCCAGCGCCTCGGCGAGCACCTCGAGGCCGGGACCGGACTGGACGCCGCGCCCGCCGCGTGAACGACCGCTCGACCGAGGTCGGAACACCCCTCCCGCCTCCGCCGTCACGCCCGCTCGAGCACGTGGACGTACCGCACGAGCGACCGGTGGACCCGCCGCTCGAACAGGTCCGTCAGCCGCCACCCGGCGTCTCTCGCCTCGGTGCGCCACGGGCGGTCTGCCACCACGACGGCGCGGGGCGCGACCCGGTGGGCCTCCGACAGCGCGCCGGCGACGAGGGTTTCGAGCGAGTGGCGCGCGACCTTCGACTGGCGACCGTAGGGGGCGTCGAAGACCACCGCGTCCACGGCGTCGTCTCGAATCGGGAGCGCCGTCGCGTCGCCGCGAATCACGTCGAACGGCGGCGCGTCGGCGAGGTACGCCGCGAGGTTCTCGCGCGCCCCCCGGACCATCTTCCGCTGGGCGTCGACGCCGACGGTGCGAGCGCCGACGAGGCCGGCCTCCACGAGGACGCCGCCGGTCCCGCACATCGGGTCGAGGATGGTCGCGCCGGGGCCGGCCCCGGCGACGTTCGCGAACGCGCGGGCGTCGAGCGGTGCCATGCTCCCGGGCTGGAAGAACGGGCGGTCGGTCGGTCGCCTGTCGCCGAAGTCGCGGACGCTCGTTCCGGCCAGCCACCCGACGAGACAGACGCCCTCTCCCCCGCCGCTTCGCTGGCGACTCTCGCCTCGCTCGCCGGCCCGGTCGTCGACCGGACCGGCGAACAGCACGCGGAGTTCGTCGTCGGGGTCGTCGAGGTCGACCGAGAAGCCGCGGTCGACGAGCACCTGCCCGAGTTCGCGCTCGGCCCGGCTCGTGCTGACGCCGGTCGCGCCGCGGACGTCGCGGGCGCGGACCGCGACCGTCCCGTCCGGGTCGCGGTCGAGACTCGCCGCCCGGAGGAGCGTCCGGGCGCTCTCGACGCTGGCGTCGGTCCGGCCGACGAGTTCGCTCACGCGGTGGGTGTAGGCGAGGCCGCGGGCGCGCTTCAGGTCGACGTGTCCCGCGACGGCGACGCCGCCGCCGACCACCTCGACGCCGCCCGCGGCGCTCCGGGCCTCGCAGGCCGCGAAGTCGTCGTCCTCGCCGCCGAGTTCGAGACAGTACACGCTCTCACGTCCCCGGGCGCGAGCCATGAGAATGTCGGTCCGCCCCGGGAGCGCGGGAGCGGTCGCCGTGCATCCGTGGCCGCGAACTCGTTTCCGACACGTCACGGCTGCGAACTCGTTTCCGACACGTCACGGCTGCGAACTCGTTTCCGACACGTCACGGCTGCGAACTCGACGCCGACACGTCGTCTGTCGGGACCTCCAGTCGCGCGCCCGGGGCTGTCCCGCGTCTTCCCCGAGGAGAGTGTCACTCGCTCGCACCAATATTTATAAAGCTTAAATACGAGATTTAAGTCGAGTATGACCGACCCCAAGGAAACAATAAACATCGAGAACGTGGTCGCTTCTACGGGTATCGGGCAGGAACTCGACCTGCAGAGCGTCGCCATGGACCTCGAAGGTGCCGACTACGACCCCGAGCAGTTCCCCGGTCTCGTCTATCGGACGCAGAACCCCAAGTCCGCCGCGCTCATCTTCCGGTCCGGCAAGATCGTCTGCACCGGCGCGAAGTCCACCGACGACGTTCACGAGAGCCTCCACATCGTCTTCGACAAGCTTCGAGAGCTGAACATCCCCGTCGAGGACGACCCCGAGATCACCGTCCAGAACATCGTCACGAGCGCCGACCTCGGGCGGAACCTCAACCTCAACGCCATCGCTATCGGCCTCGGGCTGGAGAACATCGAGTACGAACCCGAGCAGTTCCCGGGACTGGTCTATCGCCTCTCGGAACCCGACGTCGTCGCCCTCCTCTTCGGGTCCGGGAAGCTCGTCATCACCGGCGGCAAGGAACCGGAGGACGCGGAGCACGCCGTCGACGTCATCGTCTCTCGCCTCGAAGAGCTCGGCCTCCTCGAAGCCTGACTCGGCGCGCCGATTCGCGTTCGCACTCACCGCAGTCGCCTCCCGCCTCCAGGTTCGCCTCCGCGCCCGCCCCGCTCCGGCGTCGCTACGACGTCCAGCGCTCCTCGGTCGTCCGGCCGATGAGCGTCCAGTGGGTCGTCTCCGATCCGTCCGGGTGCGTCTCGGTCTCGACGTAGTAGAGGTACGGGCCGTGGGGGCACTCCTCGCAGTCCGGGTTGCCGCAGGGCTCTCGCTTGACGACGACCGTGTAGCCCTCGCGCTCCTCGATGGTGACTATCTCCTCGCCCGGTTCGGCCTCGATGGGTGGTCCCCTGTCGGCCCGCCGGTGCTGGAGCAGCTCCTGTACGTAGATGGCCACCTCGCGGAGGTGGTGCGTGTCGAGGTCCTGCAGCTGCTCGGCGACGCCTTCCGGGAGGTCGATGGGCGGCGCAGGGTCGTCGTCGCTCATGACCCGTGGTTAGGACTCCCGGCATTTGACTCTAGAGCTTTCGAACCGCCGCGCCGGGCTTCCGTCACCTAGAAGGTGGTCCCTCGGGAACCGGGGGGTATGTTCGTTCCGCTGCAGGCGGCTTCAGACCCGGTGGCCGTCGCCGGCACGGTGGGTCTCTTCGCGGTCTTTCTCTCGGTGACGGCCCACGTCGCCGCCCGGAACGTCCTCGGCGACGTCAGGGTTCGCCGGGCGCTCGTCGTCGGCCCCCTCCCGGCCGCTATCGCCGTCGCCGGCACGGCCTTCGAGGTGCCGCCGCTCGTGAACATCGCCGCCGCGCTGGCGGTCGACTTCGGCGCCGTCCGCTACGCCTACGGCCGCGACTGGCGGCTCTCCGCGTACGTCACGTTCATCCACGTCGTCGTCAGCGTCATCCTCGGGACGATTCTGTTCGCCCTGCTGTTCGTCATCTCCAGTATGCCCGGGTGACGGCGGTCACTCCACGAGCCGCTCTATCTCGGTGACGAGGATGTCGCGCGCGCCGACCGCCTTCAGGTCGGTGATGGTCTCGAAGACGTGGCGCTCGTCGACGACGACGTGAACGGCGACGTCGTCGGTGCCGGCGATGTCCATCACCGTCGGCCCGCCCATCCCCGGAATGACCTCGCGGACGTCGTCGAGGCGTGCCTCGGGGACGTTCATCATCAGGTAGCGCTTCCCCTCGGCGGCGAGGACCGAGCGGAACGCCGTCGTTATCTGTTCGACCTTCGGTTCGTCGGCCACGTCGGGGCGGGCGAACAGGTGGACGGAGCTCTGGAGCACCTCGTCGACGACCGCGAGGCGGTTCACCGCGAGGGTGGTCCCGGTGGAGGTGATGTCGACGATGGCGTCCGCCATCTCGACGTGGGGCGTGAGCTCCGTGGCGCCGGTCACCTCGACGAGTTCGGGTTCGACGCCCCGCTCCGCGAAGTAGTCCCGGGCAACGGTGGGGAACTCGGTGGCGACGACCCGCCCGTCGACGTCCTCGACGGTCGTGATGTCGCCGCCCTCGGGCGCGGCGAGGACGAGCCGACAGCGGCCGAACTCGAGGTCGAGCAGGTCGACGAGGTCGCGGCCCGACTCGCGGGCCTGGTCGAGGCCGGTGATGCCGAGGTCCGCGGCCCCGTCGTGGACGTACTCGGGGACGTCCGCCGCGCGGGCGAACAGGACGGTCACGTCGGGGTCGACGGTGTCGGCGTAGAGTTTCCGGTCCGCGCCGTCCTCGATGTGGAGGCCGGCGCGTTCGAGCAACTCCGTCGACGGGTCGTGGAGGCGGCCCTTGTTGGGCACGGCGATTCGCATACTCCTCCGTCGCACTCACGGGAGAACTGCCTTTCGGCCGCGGCCGCGACGCCCGGGGGCGTCTCAGTCGCGTCAGTTCGCCGCCTCTTCGAGGAGGCCGTCGACGAGGCGCGTGAAGCGGTCGAGGAAGCGCTCGGGCAGCGAGGGCGACACGTCGGCGAGCAGTTCCCGCGTCGCGTCGGGCCGTTCGAGTTCGAGGACGACGCGGTTGCCCTCCTTTCGCTTTCGCACGACGTCCTGCTCTGTGAGGTGGTCGAGGTGCCACTCCAGCGTGCTCCGGGCGACGCCGAGGGAGTCGGCCACCTCCGAGGGCCGCGCCTCGCCGGCCTCCAGGAGGGACCCGAGGACGTCGCGGGCCGTCTCGCGGCGGAACAGCGCGACGGCGCTGCGCTCCCACTCGTCGAACGTCGGCGGGTAGTAGTGCGTGCGCCCGTACAGCGACTCGGCGACGACGTCGCCGCGGCGCTGGAGGCGGCGGACGTGGTACTGGACCTGTCCCGGGGCGATGTCGAGCGCCCTGACGAGTTCGTTGAAGTGGACGCCCGGATTCGCGACGATGTGGTCTCGAACGTCGATTCGCGTCTGATTCATGTGTCCTCTCTCGACTCTCCGCCGCTCCGGGCGAACGTCACCGCGGCCAGCACGAGGCCCGCGAGCACCACGTCGAGGACGTGTTCGACGAGGTGGTGGGTGCCGTCGGAGACGGTGCCGGCGAGCGCAAGCCACCCGATCACCTCCTGCACCAGCAGGGCCGCCAGCGCGAGCGTGATGAGCAGGTACGACCGCGACCGGCGGCGCGTGAAGGCGACGGCCGCGAGTGCGACGAGGACGCCCGCGGCGAGGGTGGCGGTGACGATGACCGCGAGGAGCGACGGCCCGCCCGCGACGTGTCCCGGCACGACGGAGGCCATGTCGCCGACTCGGGGGTGCGCGCTTAAGGGCGCATCGCTCCCGGAACTGTCTCCGGCGAGACACGTCGACGCTGGGGTTTCCGACGCCGGGCGGTGGCCGTTTCGGCACCGGGCGGCGGATTCCGCGGGCCGCGCCAGAGGGATAGCGTTAATCCCCTCGCCCGACACGGGCGAGACATGAGCGACCTCCTCATCGAGGGCGGTGCGGTCCTCCGACCCGACCTGACCGTCGAGCGAGCGGACGTCCTCGTCGACCGGGACGCGGGGGACGTCGTCGCCGTCGGCGACGGACTCGCCGGCGACGACGTCCTCGACGCCTCGGACGGCCTCGTGGTGCCCGGCCTCGTGAACGCCCACACGCACGTCTCGATGACGCTCCTGCGCGGCTACGCCGACGACAAGCCCCTCGACGCGTGGCTGCGAGAGGACATCTGGCCGGTCGAGGCCGCGTTGACCCCCGGTGACATCCGCGTCGGCGCGGAACTGGGCATCCTCGAGATGATCCGCTCGGGGACGACCACCTTCGCGGACATGTACTTCGAGATCGGCGAGGTCGCCGGCGCGGTGGCGGACGCCGGGGTCCGCGCCCGCATCGGTCGCGGGGCCGTCACCGTCGGCAAGGACGAGGACGCCGCCGTCGCCGACGTGGAGGGGAGCGTCTCGGACGCGGTCGAGTACGACGGGGCCGCGAACGGGCGCGTGCGCACGGCGGTGATGCCCCACTCGCTGACCACCGTCGGCGAGGAGTACCTGACTCGGGCGGTCACGGGGGCGCGCGACGCCGACCTGCCCGTCCACTACCACGCGAACGAGACCGAAAACGAGGTCGACCCGATCGTCGAATCGCGCGGCGAGCGACCGCTCGAGTACGCCCGCGACGTCGGGATGCTCCGCGGCGAGGACTTCCTCGCCCACGCGGTCCACGTCGACGAGACCGAGATAGCCCTCCTCGCCGAGTCGGGGACGGGCGTCGTCCACTGCCCGGCCTCGAATATGAAACTCGCCTCCGGCATCGCGCCTGTGCAGCGACTGCTCGACGCGGGCGTCACCGTCGGCATCGGCACCGACGGGGCCGCCTCGAACAACGACCTCGACATGTTCGACGAGATGCGCGACGCGGCGATGGTCGGGAAACTCGGGGCCGACGACGCCAGCGCGGTCCCCGCCGAGGCGGTGGTCCGCATGGCGACCGAGGGCTCCGCCGCCGCCATCGGGATGCCCGTCGGCCGCATCGAGGCCGGCGGCGTCGCGGACCTCGCCGTCGTGGACGTGGACGCCCCGCACCTGACCCCGGACCACGACCTCGTCTCCCACCTCGCCTACGCAGTCCGCGGGTCCGACGTCCGCCACACAGTCGCCGACGGACAGGTGCTCATGCGGGACCGCGAGGTCCAGACGATGGACGAGGCCGACGTGATGGACCGCGCCGAGGAGGCCGCCTTCGACCTCGTCGCCCGCGCCGAGTAGTTCCCTCGCCGCCGCTGTGTCTCCCGTTCCCTCGCCGCCGCTGTGTCTCCCGTAATCGCTGTCTCCGCCGCCGCCGATACGCTCTCTCCCCCGACGCCGTAGGTCAAGTGCTCGCTTGAGTCTCCGGAACGTCCTTGCTCCCGGGGCGGAAACGTCGAACAGATGAGACGTCGTGCCCTCCTCCGTTCGCTCGCTGCGCTCTCACCGCTCTCCGCGGGATGTCTCGCCGCCCCCGACCGGTCGGGTTCGGCGGGGACGACGGCCGACCCGGACCGGAACCGGACCCGGACGACGGCGACGCCCGAAACCCGGTCGCCGACCCCGCCGGTCTCAGACGGGTTCGCGTGGGACGCCGCCGGCGAGGACCCGTTCGACCGCTTCGCCGTCGGCGACAGGGATACCGTGGCCTTCCCCGAGGCGAACCTCTCTCACACCGTGCAGGTGCTGAACGACGACGAGGAGCGGCGGACGCTCCGCCTGCGCGTTTCCGCCGCCGGCGACGACAGGCTCGCCCGGGCCGTGACCGTCCCGGAGCACCGCCGCGTCGTCGTCGTCCTCGCCGTCCCGCGGTCGTACCGCGTCACCGCCGCCGCGAAGGGCACCGACGGGGCGACGATTCGCGTCCCGCGCGAGGCCTTCGACTGCCGCGACTCGACCACGCGGGTGGCCGTGCGCGGCGACGGCAGGGTCGAGTGGTCGACCAGCACGGTCCGGGGGAGGTGCAGGCCCCCGGCCGTCGTCTCCCGGTCGTTCACCGACGCCGCGCCCTTTTGCACGGACGACACCGACGACGCGCGAGTCTCCTTCGAGAGCCAGTACGTCGCCGTCACGGGCCGGTTCCACGTCGACGACCCCTGTCACGTGCCGTGGCTCCACTCGGCGACGTACGACCCCGACGCCGACATCCTCCGGGTGGTCGTCTCCCGGACGGTGCGCCAGTCCGCGACGAGTCAATCGACGACCACGCAGACGGCTGCGACCCGGACGGTGCAGTCGTCTTCGGCGTCTCCGGCGGAGGCGACACAGACCGCGGAGTCGACGCGGACGACGAAGACGGCAACGGAGACGCCGCAAGGGACGGAGACGGCGCAGACGCCCCAAGGGACGGAGACGACGCGGTCGGTGACGACGAGGCAACCGGACACAGAGACGGAACGGGCGACGGAGACGGCGGGGACGACGCCGACGAGCACGACGGAGACCGCGACCACGTCGTCGGAACAGACGGAGCTGACAGACCAGCGGGCGACGTCGGACTGCGCCGACTGCGCCGGCGCGGTCCCCTACCGGGCCGAAATCCGGTTCGACCGGGGCTATCCGGCCCGCGTCGTCGTCGTCCACGAGCGCGGCCGGGACTCGACCGCAGTCGCGCACGTGCAACACGTGCGGCGGTGAGGGGTTATCTGCGGCGACGTGACCTCCCCTGCCCTCACCCGCGGCGACGAGACCTCACCTCGGGAGCGACGCGGGGCGCGGTTCGAGGCCGGACCGCCCGCCTTCGGTAGGGTTTTGGGTCGTCTCTCCGAATCGCCGGCCATGACAGGGTACCCGACGATAACCGAACAGCTCTCGGACCCGGAGGCAGCCCGGGAGGAGGGCCGACGGAAGCTCGAGTGGGCCGCAGAACACATGCCCATCCTCGCGGAACTCCGGACCGAGTTCGAGGCCGACCAGCCGTTCGCGGGCGAGACCATCGGCATGGCGATGCACGTCGAGGCCAAGACGGGCCGCCTGGTCGAACTCCTCGCCGACGGCGGCGCGGAGGTCGCCCTCACCGGCTGTAACCCGCTCTCGACGCAGGACGACGTGAGCGCGGCGCTCGACGCCCACGAGCGCGTCACCTCCTACGCCAAGCACGACGTCGACGACGAGGGGTACTACGACGCCATCGACGCCGTCCTCGACCACGAGCCGACGGTGACCGTCGACGACGGCAACGACCTCGTCACGCGAATCCACCGCGAGCGACCCGAGCTGATCGAGTCCATCAGGGGCGGGTGCGAGGAGACGACTACCGGGGTCCACCGCCTGCGGGCGATGGACGACGACGGCGAGCTCCACTACCCGGTCTTCGCCGTCAACGACACGCCGATGAAGACGCTGTTCGACAACGTCCACGGCACCGGCGAGTCCTCGCTGACCAACATCGCCATGACGACGAACCTCTCTATCTCGGGCAAGACCGTCGTCGTCGGCGGGTTCGGCTACTGCGGCCGCGGCGTCGCCAAGAAGGCGGCCGGCATGAACGCGAACGTCGTCGTCACCGAGGTCGACGAGCGCCGCGCCCTCGAGGCCCACATGGAGGGCCACGACGTGATGCCGATGCGCGAGGCCGCGAAGGTCGGCGACATCTTCGTCACGACGACGGGCAACCGCGACGTCGTCACCCGCGAGGACTTCCGGAACATGCAGGACGGCGTCCTGCTGGCCAACGCCGGCCACTTCGACGTCGAGATCAACCTCGAACACCTCGCCGACCTCGCCGAGAACGTGCGCGAGGTCCGCCCGGGCGTCGAGGAGTACGAGATGGAGGACGGCCGCCGCCTGAACGTCCTCGCCGAGGGCCGTCTCGTCAACCTCGCCGGGCCGCTCTCGATGGGTCACCCGGCCGAGGTGATGGACCAGAGCTTCGGCGTGCAGGCCGTCGCCGCCCGCGAGATCGTCCAGCACGGCGACGACTACGACGCCGGCGTCCACGCCGTCCCCGACGACCTCGACCGCGAGGTCGCCCGGACGAAACTCGACGCCGAGGGCATCGAGATAGACGCCCTCTCCGCCGAACAGCGCGAGTACATGGACTCGTGGGACCACGGGACGTAGACCGGCTCGCGGAACCACGGGGCGCGAGTGACGACTCGCGGAACCACGGGACGCGAG
>JBDGSQ010000128.1:0-21268 GCA_042217455.1 Haloferacaceae archaeon
CTTCGAGGAGGAGGGCAACGAGTACGCCCGGATGGCCGAGGAGCGCTACGACCTGCCGCCGGCGCGGTACAAGGAGTCCGCGCTCTCGGCGCTCGAGAGCCTCGAGGAGAGCGACGAACTCGAGGCCGAACCGTAGGCTGTCGCCTCCGCGACACCCGACGTCGACGTTCGATTTTTCACCGCTCCGAGAGGCCTCACTCCAGCGCGTCGGTCCGCCGGTCGACCGCGCCGGCGTCGGCGAGCGCCGACGAGACGGCCGTCTCGAGCGCGCCCGACCGGACGAGTTCGTCGGCGGCGTCGATATCCGCCGAGAGCGGGCGGTCCTCCGCGAGCGGCGGGACCACCTCGCGGACCGCCTCGTAGGTCGCGCCGGTGCCGACGCCGTGGGCGAGCGTGTCGTCGACGAACTCGGCCGCCTGCGCCGCACAGACCAGTTCGACGGCGACGGCCGTGCGCGCGGCGTCGACGACTCGCCGCGTCGCGAACGCGGAGGTGGCGCTCATGCTCACGTGGTCCTCCTGGTTGCCGCTGACGGGCGTCGAGTCGGTGGAGGGGCGACCGGTCGAGCGGCACTCGTTGACCGCCGCGGCGGCGGTGTACTGGGCGATCATGAGACCCGACTGGACCCCGCTCTCGGGCGTGAGAAAGGGCGGGAGGTGGTCCTCCTGGACGTGCGGGTTGAGCATCCGGTCGACCCGGCGCTCTGCGATGGCCGCGAGTTCCGTCAGGGCGCTCGCGGCGTAGTCGAGCCTGAGCGCGAGCGGTTCGCCGTGGAAGTTACCGCCGGAGACGACGTCCGCGTGCTCGGTCCCGCTCGTCCGGCGGCCGACCCGCCCGGGCGGGAAGACCAGCGGGTTGTCGGTGGCGCTGTTGAGTTCCACCTCGACGGCCTCGCGGAGGTGCGAGACGGCGTCGCGGACCGCGCCGTGGACCTGCGGGAGACACCGGATCGAGTAGGCGTCCTGCACCCGGTCGCAGTTGCGGTGGGACTCCACGACCTCCGAGTCCGCGGTGAGCGTCTTGACGTTGCGGGCGCTCGCGGCCTGTCCGGCGTGGGGTCTGACCTCCTGAATCGCCGGGTCGGCGGCGGCGGTGGTCCCCATGGTCACCTCCGTCGTCAGCGACCCGGCGGCGTCGGCCGCGCGGACGAGTCGCGCCGCGTCGTGGACGGCGAGTGCGCCGAGGCCGACGGTCACCTGCGTGCCGTTGATGAGGGCGAGTCCCTCCTTGGCCTCGAGCGTGAGCGGGTCGAGCCCGACCGCCGCGAGGGCCTCGTCGCCCGGGAGCCGCCGCACCTCGCCGTCGACTTCGACGTCCGCCTCGCCCTCGCCGACGAGGACCAGCGACAGGTGCGCGAGCGGTGCGAGGTCGCCGGAGGCGCCGAGGCTCCCCCGGGAGCGTACGACCGGGTGGACGCCCTCGTTCAGCAGGTCGACGAGGCGGTCGACGACGACCTCCCGCACGCCGGAGTAGCCCTTCGCCAGCGCGTTCGCCCGGGTGAGGAGCGTCGCCCTGACCTCCTCGCGCTCCAGTTCCCGCCCCGCCCCCGCCGCGTGACTCCGGAGGAGGTTCTGCTGCAGTTCGACGACCCGCTCGCGGGGGACGCGGGTGTCCACGAGGTCGCCGAAGCCGGTGTTGACGCCGTAGACGGCCTCGCCGCTTTCCAGGACGTCCTCGACGCGGGCGCGGGAGTCGCGTATCGCCACCCTGGCCCCGTCCGCGACGGCGACCGGGGCGTCCCGGCGGGCGACGGCGACGACGTCCGCGACCGAGAGCGACTCGCCGTCGAGAGACACCTCAGGCACGGTGGACCACCTCCCCGTCGACCAGCACCGTCTCGACGGTGTTGACGCCGACGTTGTACGGGACGTGGACGTGCGAGGGCGCGTCGAGGACGAGCAGGTCGCCGGGCGCGCCCGGTCTGAGGGTGCCGGTCCCGTCGGCTCGATCGAGCGCCAGCGCGCCGTTCCGGGTGGCGGCGACGAGGGCTTCCGCGGGCGTCATCCCCATGCCGGAGCAGGCGAGGGCGACGGCGAACTGCGCGCTCTGGGAGTAGCAGTTCGGGTTGAAGTCGGTGGCGACGGCGACGGGCGCACCCGCGTCGAGGAACGCCCGCGCGTCGGCGTAATCCGCCCCGAGGGTGAACGCGGTGCCCGGGAGGAGGACGGGCGTGACGCCGGCGTCGACGAGCGCTCGCACGTCCTCCGCGTCGGCGTGGAGGAGGTGGTCGGCGCTGGCGGCACCGACCTCCGCGGCCAGCTGCGCCCCGCCGAGTCGCGTGAACTCCTCCGCGTGGACCTTCGGCGTCAGCCCGTACTCGCGGCCCGCTTCGAGGACGCGCCGGGACTGCTCGACAGAGAAGACGTCGGCCTCGCAGAAGACGTCGCAGAACTCGGCGACCCCCCGCTCGGCGACGGCCGGGAGCTGCTCGTCGACGACGCGCTCGACGTAGTCGTCCGCGTCGACGCCCTCGGGGACGGCGTGTGCGCCCATGAACGTCGGCACCACGTCGACGGGGTGTCTGTCGTCGGCCTCGGCCATCGCGTCGAGCATGCGGCGTTCCGTCTCCGCGTCGAGGCCGTAGCCCGACTTCACCTCGACGGTGGTCGTCCCGTAGGCGAGCATCGTGTCGAGGTGGGCGAGGAGGTTCTCGACGAGCGCCTCACCGTCCGCCTCGCGGGTCGCCCGGACCGTCCGGAGGATGCCGCCCCCGCCGGCGAGAATCTCCTGGTAGGTCGCCCCCCGGAGTTTCGCCTCGAACTCGTCCGAGCGGTCGCCCGCGAACAGCGCGTGGGTGTGGGCGTCGACGAACCCCGGAACCACGGCCCGCCCGGAGGCGTCGACGGCCACCTCCGCGTTCTCCGGCGGGTACTCGCGCGCGACCTCGTCTGCGGGACCGACCGCCGCGACCCGGCCGTCCACGACGGCGACGGCGGCGTCCTCGATTCGGACCAGCGGCGTCGACTCGTCCGGGTCGCCCGCCGCCGAGACCGCTCCGGTCGGCCCCTCCTCCCAGTCGGGGCGGAGACCGGGACCCGGTCCGACGACGACCTCGGCGGCGTCGTGGACGACGGCGACGCGCTCAGGCACGCTCCTCACCCCGCAGGCGGTGCCCGGCGAGGACGTGGGCGACCGCTCGCGCCCCCGCTGCTGCGGTCATCCCGTTCGTGTCCAGCGACGGCGCGCACTCGACCACCTCGAAGCCGACGACGCGCCCGTCGGCGGCGACGCGGTGGAGCGCCGCGAACAGTTCCCGGGTCGAGAGGCCCCCCGGCGTCGGGGCGCTGACGCCCGGGGCGGCGCTGACGTCGAGGACGTCGAGGTCGAGGCTGAGGTAGACGGCGTCGACGTCCCCCATCGCGTCGAGGGCGCGCTCTGCGGCGTCGATGGGGTTCATCCCGGCGAGGCCGGCGGTGACGATGGTCCCGCCTCGGTCCCGGACGAACTCGTGGTACGCGGTCGAGGTCTCGAAGTGTCGCGCGCCGACGCAGACGTAGGCGTCGAGTCCGGCGTCGTACAGTTGCCTGTACGGGGTGCCGCTGGTCGCGTCACCGCGCACCTCGCGTACGTCGAGGTGGGCGTCGAAGTTGACGACGCCGACGTTACCGACGTCGAGCAGCGGCCCGGCGTTCGGCACCGTGAGCGAGTTGTCGCCGCCGAAAAAGACCGGGAAGGCGTCCGCGTCGTGGACCGCCGCCGTCGCCTCGCGGACCCGCGACTGGACGGTGGACGTCTTCGTCCCCGTCGACCCCGCCGCGAGGAACGCCACGTCGCCGAGGTCGCCGACCGCGGGCGTGGGGCCGGCGTCGAAGTGGTGGGTCTTGACGCCCGCGAGCGCGGCGCGGAGCGCGGTCGGTCCCTCCCGCGCCCCCGGTCGACCGAGGACCGCCCCGTCGTACGGTTCGCCCACGATGACCGCGTCGTAGGCGTCGGCCTCGGCGAGTGCCGCCCCGGTGACGACGTCGCCGAACTGCTCGTCGTTCGGGTCCGCGGAGGCCCCCGACCAGCCCTGCCACCCCTCCGGGGCGACGAAGCCGTCGCTCATTCGGACTCCCCGCGCATCGGGACGTGGACGTTCGACTCGGCCGCCTCGTCGATGGCCTCCTCGTAGCCCGCGTCGGCGTGGCGAATCACGCCCGTGCCGGGGTCGGTGGTGTACACCCGGCGGGCCTTCTCAGCGGCGAGTTCGGTGCCGTCGAGGACGACGTGGTTGTTCGCGTGAATCGCGTTGCCGATGCCGACGCCGCCGCCGTCGTGGACCGAGACGATGTCGGCCCCGGCCGCGGTGTTCAGGAGGGCGTTCAGGATGGGCCAGTCGGCGACGGCGTCGGAGCCGTCCCGCATCGCCTCCGTCTCCCGGTGAGGGCTGGCGACGCTCCCGGCGTCGAGGTGGTCGCGGGTGACGACGACCGGCGCGGAGAGGTCGCCCTCGCGGACGAGGTCGTTGATGTGGAGCGCGAACCGGGCGCGCTCTGTCAGGCCGTCGGGGTCGTCGCCCGACTGGTAGCCGAGCCAGCACACCCGACTCGGCAGCCCCTGGAACGACACCTGCTCCTGCGCGAGGTCGATCCACCGGTGGAGATGCTCCTTCTCGGGGAACAGCTCCTTGACCGCCTCGTCGGTCCGGTAGATGTCCTCGGGGTCGCCCGAGAGCGCGAGCCACCGAAACGGCCCCTTGCCGCGGCAGAACTGCGGCCGGATGTAGGCCGGGACGAACCCCGGGAAGTCGAAAGCGGACCCGAGGCCGCGGTGTTCCTGTACCTGCCCGCGGATGTTGTTCCCGTACTCGAAGGCGACCGCGCCGCGCTCCCGCAGTTCGAGGATGGCCTCGACGTGGCGGGTCATCGTGTCGAGGCTCGCCTCGACGTACGCCTCGGGGTCCTCCTCGCGCAGGCTGTCGGCCTCCGAGACGGTGTACCCGCTCGGGTAGTAGCCCTCCAGTTCGTCGTGTGCGGCGGTCTGGTCGGTGACGACGTCGGGGACGAACCCCCTGTCGAGAAGCCCCTCCAGTAAGTCTGCGGCGTTCACGTGGACGCCCACGCTGTAGGGGTCGCCCGCTTCCGCGGCCGCGCGCGCCCTCGCCAGCGCCTCGTCGACGTCGTCCGTCTTCTCCATGCAGTAGCCCGTCTCGATGCGGCGGTCGATGCGGCGCTCGTCGACCTCGGCGGCGACGCAGACGCCGTGGTTCATCGTGACCGCGAGCGGTTGCGCCCCACCCATCCCGCCGAGACCGCCCGTGACGACGAGCTTCCCCCGGAGCGCGTCGTTCTCGGGGTAGTGCTGTCTGGCCAGTTCCGCGAGCGTCTCGTAGGTCCCCTGAACGATGCCCTGCGTGCCGATGTACGCCCACGACCCGGCGGTCATCTGCCCGTACATGATGAGCCCCTTCGCCTCCAGTTCGTGGAAGTGCTCCCAGTCGTCCCACTTCCCGACGAGGTTCGAGTTGGCGATGAGCACCCGCGGGGCCATCTCGTGGGTCTCGAACTTCCCGACCGGCTTCCCGGACTGGACCAGGAGCGTCTCGTCGCCGGCCAGCGACCGCAGTTCGTCGAGGATGGCGTCGTAGGCGTCCCAGTTCCGCGCGGCCCGGCCCGTCCCGCCGTAGACCACCAGTTCCTCGGGCTTCTCGGCCACCTCGGGGTCGAGGTTGTTGTTCAGGAGTCGGAAGGCCGCCTCCTGTCGCCACCCCGGACACTCGAGGTCCGTCCCCGTCGGCGCTCCCTGGTACCGCCGCCACTCCTCGGACGGCGTTCCGACCGTCGCCTCCGTGTGCGTCTGTTCGCCCATACCTCGTACGTTGGTGAGTGAGCGAGAAAAGAGAGGGGGATGCCCCGGACCGGAGACGGGTTCGCGGCGCGAGCGAGACCGGTGGGCGGCGGGAGAGACCGCCCGGAGACGGGGGCGACGACCGGGCAGTGGGACCGTGTCGGTCGCGGCGGCGCCCGGGCAGTGGGACCGTGTCGGTCACAGCGACGTCACGACAGGAGGCCGGCAGAGCGCGACCAGACGAGTGAGCGTCTGACAAACCGTTAAGTGGGGTGAGAGAGGAGTTACGAGGTACGATGGGGAACAAGAACAAGACCATCTCCTTTCGCGTCAACGAGGACGCGTTCGAGACGCTCCGCGAGATAGCAGAGGAGCGCGACATCTCGCTCTCGGCCGTCTTCCGCGACTACGTCGACCAGCTCGTCGCCCACGACGGGCAGGTCGTCGTCGCCCCCGAGCGCGAACTCGAGGGGCGCGTGAGCGACGACGGCGAGGAGAGTTTCCCGCCGAAAGTCGAGGTTCCCAAGAGCTTCATCCGCGAGCACGAACGCCTCGAACTCGAGGCCGAACACCTCCGCGAGCAGCTCGAAGAGCACAAGCGGTACGTGAACCACCTCCGCGAGCAGCTCGAAGAGGAGGACGACGAAGTCATCTACCTCGAGGACCTCGACGGCGACACCGAGGAGCCGTCGTACCGCATCGGGTAAACCGACCGCGCCCGCCGCGCCGGGACGCGAACGGGGCGGGGGCGAGTCCCCCGTCTCCGACCGGGACGCGGTCGCTATCCGACGAGGTCTCTCCGCGTCTCGCGCGCCCGCGCCGCCATCTCCGGGTTCCCGTCGACCTCCGCGAGCGTCTCGACCGCCTCGAGCGTCCGCACCGACTGGTCCAGAAAGGAGAGCACGTCGCCCGGGTAGGCGTAGAGCATGTACTCGTCGCTCATCACGTCGACGATGGCGTCGGGACCGAGCCCCTGCGCTCTGAGTTCGAGCAGGTACGCGACGAACTTCCGCTCGGGGTAGCCGGTGTAGATGTCGTCCGCGTTCGGGCAGTCGAGGAAGTCCTGTGCGAAGTCGAGCAGGCGGTCCCGGGTCGCGTCGTCGAGTTTCGAGAGCCCCTCGCCGGAGTAGAGGACCTCGAGAGTCGCCCCCTTGAACGCCCCCTTCGGGATACTCACGTCTAGCTGGGAGGATATCTGGCGGTGGTTCTTCAGGTAGATCTTGTCCGTGATGGCCACGGTTGGCGAGTCCTAGGCGGGTCGACGGCAAAAGCCTCCCGCTCTCGCCGTCGGAGTCGGGGGCGCTCCGGACCCGGTGGAGAGACCGCGGGGCCGCAACCGGCCGGGACACGTGGACTTTTGAGCCAGTGTGTGGTGTCGTACCGTATGACGTACGAGACGGTCACGGTCGAGTCCGAGGGGCACGTCGCCGCGCTCACGCTTTCCCGGCCCGACCAGATGAACACGTTCAGCACGCGGCTGGCGGAGGATCTCGACGACGCGCTCTGTGAACTGGAGGCCGACGACGAGGTCCGCGCCGTCGTCGTCGAGGGAGCGGGGCGAGCCTTCTCCGCCGGCATCGACCTCACGGAACACGGTGAGTACGAGACCCAGCGGGAGTACAGGGAGTGGGTCGAGCGGATGGAAGAGCCGTTCCGGACGCTGGTCCACATGGAGACGCCCGTGGTCGCGGCGGCCCACGGCCACGCGGCCGCCAACGGACTGGGGCTGGTCGCCGCCTGCGACCTCGCCGTCCTCGCCGAGGGGACGAAACTCGGCGCGACGGCCCCGAAAGTCGGGCTGTTCTGCATGGGACCCGCGGTGCCGATCATGCGCTCGCTCACCGAGAAGCGCACGCTCGAACTCCTGCTGACGGGCGAACTGATCGACGCCGAGACCGCGCTCGACTGGGGCCTCGTGAACCGCGTCGTCCCCGAGGACCGCCTCCACGAGGCGGCCGTCGACCTCGCCGGGACCATCGCCGAGAAGAGTCCGGTCGCGATCCAGATGGGCAAGCGGGCCTACTACGTGATGGCCGACATGGACTACGACACGGCGCTCGAGTACTCCAACGAGCAGTTCGCCACGCTCTGTACGACCGGCGACGCGGCCGAGGGAATCGACGCCTTCCTCTCCGGGCGAGAGCCCGACTGGCCCGGCGAGTGAGCGACTGGTCCGGCGAGTGACCGAACGGGACACCGGAGTCGGGAGGGCAGTCGACGGGGTGAAGCGACGACAGCTGTGGAGGCGGTCAGCGAGTGCGCGCCTCGCGTGCGACTCTCCAGCACAACCCCGGGACGGTAACGTAACGTATTTCAGTCGAACCGGATTACTACTTCGTGCTAACGTGTCCGGGTTGGGGTAGTGGTTATCCTTCAGCCTTGTGGAGGCTGAGACGCGGGTTCGATTCTCGCACCCGGACCTTCTCGCGAGGAACGTAAGTGACGAGCGGAGGGGCCGTCGGAAGGGAATCGAACCCTGCCGGTCGCAGCGGCCGAGCGGAGCGAGGCCGACCGTCCGGCTCCGGTTCGATTCTCGCACCCGGACCTTCTGACGACGAACGAACGTGAGGAGTCGACGGTCCCACAGCAAGAGAATCGAAGCAGGGAGTGAAGCGAGCGACCGCGAGCGGAACGACTGGGGTTCGATTCTCGCACCCGGACTGTTCTGCGACGACCGCAGGGAGGAGTCGACGGTCCGCCGGAGAGAATCGAATCACGCGAGGCGAGCGCCAGCGAGTCTCGCATCGGGTTCGATTCTCGCACCCGGTCCGTCGACGAACCCACCTAAAGCGGTGCGATAACGGCGATTTCAGCGGGCTCAGCGCGCCACACCGCGACACCCGCCACGTTCGTCCAAACGTCCAGCAACGTTCAATTAAATCCGATTACACGCTCGATAGTAATTGGGGCCGCGGGCGAGGGTCGCAGACGCATGACTGGTCCCTCCAGACGAACCGTCCTCGCAACGGTCGGAACGCTCGCGGCCGGCGCCGGCCTCGCGGGGCAGTCACTCGCTATCGAGCGCGAACAGACCGGGACAGACGGCAGTGCACAGACGGACGGCTGGTCGCAGTTCCGCGCGACCGCAGCCCGGAACGGGGCCGTCGCCGCCGACGCCGCCCCGGACGGGGAGTACGCCGCCGCGTCGTGGACGGCGGAGACGGGCGAGACGGTCTTCACGGGTGAAGTCGTCGCCGGCGACGGCGCGGTGTACCAGCCGTTCGTCGTGAGCGACAGGTCGTTCCGCGGTGGCGTGGTCGCCTTCGACGCCGAGACCGGTGCCGAGCGGTGGCGACGCGTCGCGCCGTCCTACTCACGGGAGGACGGCTGGCCGACGGGAGTCGGCCGGGCGACCCACGCGCCCGCCGTCGGCGACGGCCGCCTCTACCTGACGAGCGAACCCGGGTACGAGGGCGTCGAGTACGGCGGCCTCCACGCCGTCGACACGGAGACGGGCGAGACGGCGTGGGCGAAGACCGAGCGGGCGTGGCGGGGGCCGCCGCTCCTCGGCGACGACGCGCTGTACGTCGACGGTGCCGCGCTGGACCCGCAGAGCGGCGACGTCGCGTGGACGACGCGCGACGGGTACGAGACCCGGTTCGTCGGCCTCGTCGACGGCACCCTGTACGGGATGCGCTTCCGGACCGACGCGGCCGACGAGCTCGTGGCGTGGAACGCTGCCGACGGGAGCGTCCAGCGGACCGCCGAGGTCGACGACGACGCGACCTTCCGCGACGCCGCCGTCGCGGGCGACGCGCTCTACCGCTCGGCGGGCGGTGTGACCGACGACGGGCCGAACGAGGTCGTCTCCCACGACGCGAGCGACGGGCGGGTGCGGTGGCGAACGAGGCTCACGCCCGAGGGAGAGGAGGCGCAGGCCGTACTCAGCGCCCCGGCGGTCGCCGACGGCACCGTCTACGTCCACACCGCGCCCTCCGACTCGTTCGACTACGGGGAGGGCGTCCTGTCCACGGTGTACGCGCTGGACGCCGCAGACGGCGAGGTCCGGTGGACCCACGACACCTCGACTGCGCTGCGCGGCGACCCGAGCGCGGCCGGGGACACCGTGTACGTCGGCGGCCACGCGCTCCCGAAAAAGGAGGCGGAGAACCCGACGATGCCGCGCCGGTACCCCACCGTCCACGCGCTGGCGGCGGCAGACGGGAGCGACCGGTGGAGCTACCTCGTCCGCGCGGAGTCCGACGACAGCGTCCTCACCACGGAGACGCCCGCTCTCGCGGGAGGCCGGGTGTACGGCGGGAGCTACGAGTCCACCTCGACTGCGAGCGACGGCGCGTTCGCGCTCGAAGCGAGCGACGTCGCGCCCGACGCGTCGAACCTGCCGCTGTCCTCGGACGCGCCGGTCGCCGCCATCGCGACCGACCCCGCGGACGCAGAGCGCACGGAACTGGACGCCGGAACGACGGTCGGCCTCGACGGATCGGCCTCGACGGGCGACGTCGAGACGTACGAGTGGGACCTCGACGACACGGGGTCGTTCGAGACGACGGGACAGACCGCCGAGATAACCCTCGACTTCTGCGGGTCGCTCGCGGTCACCCTCCGCGTGACCGGCCCGGACGGCGCCCGGAGCACCGCCTCGGTCGAACTCGCCACCGTCGAGGAGTGACGGGCGGGACGCGTCCACGGTCGCCCCGACCGGCGGAGAGACCCGCCTCGCTTGCAGGGTGACGATGATTTATTAGTATCTCTCCCGCAAGAGAGGTATGACCAGTCAGGAGTCACCACCACTCGCCGACCGGGTCGGAACGATAGAGAAGACCGCCATCCGAACGATGTACGACCTCGCCGAGGAGAAAGGCGACGACCTCGTCCGCCTCGAGATCGGCGAACCGGACTTCGACACGCCCGAACACATCGTCGACGACGCGCTCGAGGCCGCCCGGGGCGGCGCGACCCACTACACGTCGAACGCGGGCATCCTCCCCCTCCGCGAGGCCATCGCGGAGAAGTCCCGTCGCGAACACGACCTCGACGTCGACCCCGACGACGTGGTCGCCACCGCCGGCGCCAGCGAGGCCATCCTCCTCACTCTGCTCGCCGTCGCCGAAGCTGGCGACGACGTGGTCCTGCCGACCCCGGCGTGGCCGCAGTACCGGATGCAGATTCGGCTCGCGGGCGCGGACCCGGTCGAGGTGCCCATGGACGAGACGGGCTTCGACCTCGACGTCGAGCGGGTCGTCGACGCGATCGGCGAGGAGACGGCGTGCGTGATTCTCAACTCGCCGTCGAACCCGACCGGGCGAGTGTACGACGCAGAGCCCGTCGAGCGAATCGTCGACGCCGCGGCCGCAGCCGACGCGTACGTGATTCTCGACGAGGTGTACGCGAGCCTCGATTTCACCGGCGACGGCCGGAGCCTCGCGGCCGACCTCGACACCGACAACGTCGTGGTCGTCAACGGGTTCTCGAAGCAGTACGCGATGACCGGGTGGCGACTCGGCTGGCTCTCCGGTCCCGAGTCGGTCGTCGAGAGCGCGAAGAAGCTCCACCCCGGGACGACCACCTGCCCCTCGAGCGTCTCCCAGCACGCCGGCATCGCCGCACTCACCGGTCCGCAGGAGCCGATCGCCGAGATGGGCGAGGCGTTCCGCGAGCGCCGTGACTACGTCGTCGAACGAATCGACGAGATACCGGCCATCTCGGCTCCGACGCCCGAGGGGGGGTTCTACGCGTTCCTCGACGTGAGCGCGCTCGACGGGTCGTGTTTCGACGTGGCGAGGCGGCTCCTCTCGGACTACGGCGTCGTGAGCGTCCCCGGCGAGGGCTTCGGTGCCGGCGGCGAGGGCTACCTCCGACTCAGCTACGCGAACAGTCTGGAGCGGCTCGAAGTGGGCTTCGACCGCATCGAGCAGATGGTCGCCGACGAACTGGAGACGGCGTCGCACGACTGAGCCGTCTCGCCGGCGGCGTTTCGTGCGCCGTCTCGACGGCGCCGTGACGGCCGACGATTTCCACCTCGACCGGCGTCCGCGCGGTCGGACCCGGCCCGCCCGCTCAGTCGAAGGCGTCGACCCGGGGGTCGAGCGACGAGACGACCGCGTCCTGCAGGAGACTGCCGAGGACGGCGACGGCGACGATGACGACGGTCGTCCCGAACACGAGCGGCAGGTCGCGCTCGTTGGCCGCGACGTAGGTCAGCCTCCCGAGTCCCTGAATGTGAAAGAGGAACTCGATGACGAAGACGTTCAACAGGAGGACGAGGAGCAACTCCGAGAAGACGAGCGACAGGATGGGGATGGCGGCGTTCCTGAGGACGCGCCGCATGATCGCTCTGCCGCCGAAGCCCTTCGCCCGGAGGAAGGTGACGAACGGCGCGTTGACGTACTCCATCGCCTCGGAGCGGGCGAAGCTGACCTGCCCGGCCAGCAGCGACAGCGTCAGCACCACGACGGGGAGAATCCACTGCTGGAGCGTGCTTCCGGCAGCCTCGCCGGTCGCAATCGAGAGGAGGAGCAGCCCCCCGAGGAAGAAGCTCGGAACGCCAAAGAGGAGGTAGACGCCGATTCGGGCGACGCGTTCGCCGAGCGAGCCCTGTCGCCACGCCGCGAGGAAGCCGATGCCGATGCCGCCGGTGACCGAGAAGACGGTCGCGGGGACGATGTACGCGAGCGAGCGGAGCGTCCCCGCCGCCACCAGTTCGGTGACCGGTCTGTCGAGCGTGAGCGAGTAGCCCCAGCGAAACAGCGTGACGTCGACGAGCCAGCCGAGATACCGGCTGAGGAGCGGTTCGTCGAGTCGGCGGGCGGCGTAGTAGCTCTCCTTTATCTGTCGTATCTTCTCCGGGTCGGCGTTCGCCATCCGGTAGGGAAACAGCATCGCCTTGAGCTTCGTCTCCGGCGTCAGGGTGAAGAGAACGAACATCAGGGTGACGACGATATACAGTACGACGACGGCGAAAACTACCCGACGGAGGAGGTATCGGTATTTGCCCATATCTGTCACGTCCGGGAGGGGGGACCGGTCGGCTAACTCCAAAAGATGCAAACAGTTAACCGTTGTGAATCGCACCCACACACGAGCCCTCCATGACGGAAACGCAACGGGTAGAGTCAGAGTCGTCCCTGGAGATGCGGGTCGTCGCGACGCTGAGACGGTTCTCGACGCGGGCCGCCGGATTTCTCCTCGGCGCCGTCGCCCTCGGCGCCTGGGCCTGGTACGACGCCGTCGTCAACGAGGGATTCACCCTCGGGACGTGGCTGGCAGGGCCGCTGGACTGGGTGTTCCTGCTCTCGGTCCTCGCCCTCGTCTGGTTTTTCGCCCTGCCCCTCGCGCTGAACCCCCACCTCCGGACCGAGTACTGGGAGGGGCTGACGCGGACCCCCGAGACCACGTTCGCGCTCGCGGTCACCGTCCTCTTTTTCCTCGTCGGCGGACTGGGACCGTTCATCGTGGGACGCCCCGGTCTCAACATGTACTACCAGTACCAGCCGCCGGTGTGGGGACAGATAGACGCGACGGGCCTCGTCCGGTGTGCCGGCCCGGTGACCGACGGGTACTGCCACGGGTCGATGCGCTTTCCCCTCGGGACCGACCGGACCGGACGCGACGTCCTCAAACTGCTCGTGGCGGGTACCCGTGTGAGCCTCTACGTGGCGACGATATCGTCGATGCTCATCACCCCCATCGCCATCGCCGTCGGCACCGCCGCCGGCTACTTCGGCGGGTGGGTCGACGCCCTCCTGATGCGGTACGTCGAGGTGCAGGAGACGGTCCCCGCGCTCGTCGTCTACATGCTCGTGGTCTTCTTCACCGGCGAGTCGCTCGCGCTCATCATCCTCCTGTTCGGATTCCTCAGCTGGGGCGGCGCCGCCCGCATCGTCAGGAGCGAGGTCCTCCAGCGACGCGAGGAGGAGTACGTCGAGGCGTCGATCGGCCTCGGCGCCGACGACGGCCACCTGATTCGGAGGCACATCCTGCCGGGCGCCTCGAACACCATCGTCGCGGTGCTCGCCCAGCAGATTCCGATGCTGCTCCTGACGGAGGCCGGCCTCGCGTTCCTCGGGTTCGAGGACGTCGACGTGCAGTCCCTGGGGGCGGTCGTCGCCAGAGGGCTGGCGCAGGAGAGCTACAACGCACCGCCGTTCACCGAGAAGTACTGGGTCGCCACGTTCGCGGCGGTCCTCCTCGCGGTGTACGTCCTGTCGTTCAAACTTCTCGGCGACGCGCTCAGGGACGTCTCCGACCCGCGCGTGGACTGACCGGCGGGACCCGTCGCCCGCGGCCGTCGCGCTCGCGTCCCGCTTTCGAGAACGCCGGCCGTCCGCCGCTCTCGGGCCGGCAGTTCCGGAGACGTCTCGGAACTGAGGTGCGGTGGTCGGCCCCGCTCGCCCCTCACTGCAGGTCGAGCGCCGGGGGCTCCTCCCGGCGGAGTCCCGACGTGGACCCGCCGCTCTGGATGATGTTGAAGGCCGTCACGAGGTCAGAACGGGTGACGAGGCCGACGAGTTCGCCGTCCTCGACGACGGGGAGGCGGCCGATGCCCTGTCGCTGCATCGTGAGAATCGCCTCCATGGCGTCGGCGTCCGGTCCGATGGTCGTGAGCTCGCGGGACATGACGTCCTCGACGCGGTAGGCGTCGCGCTCGATCTCGTTCACCTGCCGGGCGTCGTCGAGCGTGACCAGCCCGACGAGGCGGTCGTCTCTCATCACCGGATATCCGGTGTGGCGCTCGCGGAACATCCGGTCCATCAGGTCCGCGACGGACGTCTCCTCGGAGACGGTGTTCAGCTGTCCCGTCGGCGTCATGATGTCGCGGACGGTGACGTCCTCGAACGTCGCTTTCATCACCGACTGCTGGGCCTCGCCGGAGGCCGCCATGTAGATGAAGAAGGCCAGCGCCACGAGAAAGAGGTTGGCGAACAGGCCGAACAGACCGAGGAGGAACGCGAATATCTTGCCAACCTCGGCGGCGATCTTCGTCGCCTGCGCGTGGGGGCGCGTCCGGGCGAGGAGCGCGCGGAGGACCCGCCCGCCGTCCATCGGGAAGCCGGGGAGCATGTTGAACACGGCGAGCGTGACGTTCGTGATGGCGAGGTAGCCGAGGACGAACCGGAGGGAGTTGGCCTCGACCGGGACGTACCGGAAGCCGACCCACGAGACGACGCCGAGCAGGACGCTGACGACGGGGCCGGCGACGGCGATGGTGAACTCCTGCTTCCAGTTCTCGGGCATCTCGGTGAAGCTGGCGACGCCGCCGAACAGCCAGAGGGTGATGGAGTCGATCTCGTAGCCGTAGCGCATCGCCACGAGCGAGTGGCCGAACTCGTGGAGGAGCACACAGAGGAACAGGCCGACGGCGGCCGCCGCGCCCATCGTCCACTGGAGCCCTCCCGTCATCGCGCTCCCGGCGAGGTCGGGCTCGAACAGCCCGTTTATCGCGGTGACGAGATTCCCGATGTCGCTCCCGATGAGCCAGGCGAAAAGCGGGAGGACGATGAGAAACGTGACGTCCAGTTTTATCGGAATCCCGAACAGGCTTCCGATGCGGATTCCTCGCATAGGTGAAGTACCGCACGGGAACCTCTTAAATACGGGGCCGGGACAGGAGCGCAGTCCCACCGAGCGGCGGGAACCGTCGGAACCGAACGCCGCGACGACGGTAAACCTTAGACGGCGGGTCCCGTACGCCGTCGCATGGCCGAGACCAGCGAGCCGAATCCGGTCGTGAAGCGCGCAGACGACATCGAGTACGACGCGGTGGGCGCCGCAGACGGGATGCACAAGGGCGTTCTCGTCTCCGCGGCAGACGGCGCACCCCACTTCGCCATCCGCCGGTTCGTCCTCGAGGCCGGCGGGACGGTCCCGAAGCACACGAACGCGGTCGAACACGAGCAGTACGTCCTCGAAGGCGAGTACGTCGTCGGCATCGGCGACGAGGAGTACGAGGTGTCCGCGGGCGACTCGCTCCTGATTCCGGCCGGCGTCGTCCACTGGTACCGAAACGAGAGCGACCGGCAGGGCGCGTTCCTCTGTGCGGTGCCGAACGGCGACGACACCATCGAGCTGGCAGAGGAGTGAGACCGTTCGCCCCGCGCTGACGGCGCGTGGTGGGCGCGGCACCGACGCCATCGACCGCCGAAAGACGGGGAACTGAAATACCCCACCCGCCTACTGTTCTCCGTGTCACAGCAGGTCGGACGGGTGGACACCCTCTTCCTCCACGGGGTCGGCGACGACTACCTCGTCGTCGTCGAGCGCGACGGCGACAGGGTGTTCCAGGCGACGCTCGTGCTGAAAGAGACGAGCGCCGGTCCCCGCCCGGGGAAGTTCCGCATCAGGCGCGACTCCGGCGAGGAGCCGCGGGACCCCGACGAGTTCGTCGAACTCGCCCGGCGGGCCGACCGCATCCGCATCTCGGAACAGACGAGCCGGGCGGGGCGGGCGGAGCTCGAAGCGATGCTCGACGGCTACCAGCTGGACGCGCTGACCGTCCGGACCTGCCGGTACTGCGCCTCGAGCGGGCGGTACTCGCCCATCACCGGGGACACCGCCATCAGGACGGAGAACGAGCACATCTGCCCCGCCTGCGCGAAGCGGGAACTCGAACGCGAACTCTCCTACGCGGGCGGCCTCACCGCCGCCGCACAGGACCGGCTGGAGGAGCTCTTGCTGGAGGTACAGGACCTCGACCGCATCACGAACCTCCTGCAGGGCGAACTCGACCCGGACCTGACGAAGTTCGACGAGATCTCGGCCACCGTCGACGACGTCGACCCGGTCGAGACGGCCGACCTCGACCTCCACCCGGCGCTCCAGGGGCTCACCGAGGACCGCTTCGAGACGCTGCTACCGGTCCAGAGCCTCTCGGTCCGGAACGGCCTCTTCGAGGGCCGGGACCAGCTCGTGGTCTCTGCCACCGCGACGGGCAAGACGCTCGTGGGCGAACTCGCCGGTCTCGACCGGGCGCTGAAGGGGGAGGGGAAGATGCTCTTTCTCGTCCCGCTCGTCGCGCTCGCCAACCAGAAACACGAGGACTTCGAGGACCGGTACGGCCACCTCGTGGACGTGACCCTCCGGGTCGGCGCGAGTCGCATCAGCGGGAGCGGGGCCTCGTTCGACCCCTCCGCGGACGTCATCGTCGGCACCTACGAGGGCATCGACCACGCGCTCCGCACCGGCAAGGACCTCGGCGACGTCGGCACCGTGGTCATCGACGAGGTGCACACCCTCAAAGAGGAGGAGCGGGGCCACCGCCTCGACGGCCTCATCTCGCGGCTGAAGTACTACTGCGAGGAGCGCGCGAAGCGCCGCGAGGGCTACGGCGGCGCGCAGTGGGTCTACCTCTCCGCGACGGTCGGTAACCCCGGCACGCTCGCGCGGAAACTGGGGGCGACCCTCATCGAGTTCGAGGAGCGACCGGTCCCGATCGAGCGCCACGTCACCTTCGCCGACGGCCAGAAGAAGACCCGGATCGAGAACCGGCTCGTCAGACGGGAGTTCGACAGCAAGTCCTCGAAGGGCTACCGCGGCCAGACCATCATCTTCACCAACTCGCGGCGGCGCTGTCACGAGATAAGCCGGAAACTGGAGTACAGTTCCGCGCCCTACCACGCCGGTCTCGACTACGGGCGGCGAAAGCAGGTCGAGCGGAAGTTCGCGAATCAGGACCTCGCCGCCGTCGTCACCACGGCCGCGCTCGCCGCCGGCGTCGACTTCCCCGCCTCGCAGGTCATCTTCGACACGCTGGCGATGGGCATCGAGTGGCTCTCGGTACAGGAGTTCAGCCAGATGCTCGGGCGGGCGGGACGGCCCGACTACCACGACAAGGGGACGGTCTACCTGCTCGTCGAGCCCGACGCCTCCTATCACAACAGCATGGAGATGACCGAAGACGAGGTGGCGTTCAAACTGCTGAAAGGGGAGATGGAGGACGTCACGGCCGTCTACGACGAGGCCGCCGCCGCAGAGGAGACGCTCGCGAACGTCATCGTCGCCGGCAAGCGGGCGAAGCGCCTGAACGACCGGATGATAGGCGAGATACCGACCAGACACGCCGTCGGGAAGCTCCTGGAGTGGGAGTTCATCGACGGGTTCGAGCCGACGCCGCTCGGCCGGGCGGTGGCGAGACACTTCCTCTCGCCCGAGGAGGCGTTCCGCATGCTCGACGCCGTCCGGAAGGGCTGGGACCCCCACCGCATCGTCGCCGAGATGGAACTGGCCGACGAGGGGCGGTGACCGCGCGCGCCGTCGCGATAGCCCATCTTTTTCCACTCCGGCGTACACCCTCGACTGTGGCAGCGATAACCCCCGGCGTCGTCTTCGTGTTCGCCGTCGTCCTCGGGGCCCTCGTGCTCTTCGCGACCGAACTCGTCCCGGTCGACGTCACCGCCATCGGGGTGATGGTGGCGCTGATGCTCGCCGAACCGGTCTCGACGGTCGCCGCCGACGCCGGCCTGCTCGGGGACCCGATACGGCTGTTCGAGCAGTACCCGGCGGACGCGCTCTCGGGATTCGCCAGCTCGGCGACCATCACGGTCCTCGCCATGTTCGTCCTCAGCGAGGGCGTCCGGCGGACCGGTGTCGTCCAGCTTGTCGGCCAGAAGATAGCGAGCGTGACCGAACAGAGCGAGCTGAAACAGCTGGGGGCGACCATCGGCGTCGTCGGACCGATCTCGGGGTTCATCAACAACACGGCCGCGGTGGCGATCCTCCTGCCGATGGTCACGGACCTCGCGGAGCGCGGCAACACCTCGCCGTCGAAGCTCCTGCTCCCGCTCTCGTACGCCTCGATGTTCGGCGGGATGCTCACGCTCATCGGCACCTCGACGAACATCCTCGCCAGCGAACTCTCGGGACGGCTCATCGGCCACCCGTTCTCGATGTTCGAGTTCACGCAACTCGGCGTCGTCGTCTCGCTCGTCGGGACCGCGTACCTGCTGACGGTCGGCCGGTATCTCACGCCGGCCCGCATCGAACCGCGACAGGACCTGACCGAGGAGTTCGAGATGGCGGATTACCTCACCGAAGTGGTCGTCCGCGAGGACTCGCCGCTGGTCGGCGCACAGGTCCAGGAGGCGCTGGTCGGCACGGACTTCGACGTCGACCTGCTGATGCTCGTCCGGGGAGAGGAGGTGTTCCTGGAACCGCTCGGGCCCAAGGAGATACACGCCGGGGACGTCTTCACGCTCCGGACCGACCGGGACACGCTGGTCGAACTCCTCGACGTCGAGGGCCTCGACCTCGTCCCCGTGCAGGTCGACGAGTCCGAACTGGAGCTCGCAGAGACCGGTCAGAACCTCGTCGAGGTGGTCGTCGCGCCGGGGTCGTCGCTGGTGGGCGAGTCGCTCGCGTCGGTGAACTTCCGGCAGCGGTACGACGCGACGGTGCTCGCGCTCCGCCGCGGCGGCGAGGTCGTCCGCCAGCGGATGGACAACCGACCGCTCCGCGTCGGCGACACCCTGCTCGTGCAGGGGACGACCGACAGCATCGAGCGGCTCGACGGCAACCGGAACTTCATCGTCGCACAGGAGATAGAGCGACACACCTACCGCGAGTCGAAGATTCCGGTCGCGCTCGGCATCGTCGCGCTCGTCGTCGGACTCGCGGCATTCGATTTCGTCCCCATCGTCGTCTCCGCGTTCGCCGGCGCGCTGGCGATGGTCCTCACCCGCTGTCTGCGCCCGCCGGAACTCTACGACGCCGTCCAGTGGGACGTCGTCTTCCTGCTCGCGGGCGTCATTCCGCTCGGCATCGCCCTCGAATCCTCGGGCGCGGCGGCGCTCCTCGCGGACGCGGTCGTCATGAGCGCGAACGTCCTCCCCCTCCTCGCGGTCCTCGGGGTGTTCTACCTCGTGACGGCGCTCCTGACGAACGTCATCAGCAACAACGCGAGCGTGGTCCTGATGGTCCCCGTCGCCGTCGAGGCGGCCCGGTCGCCCGCGCTCGGTGCGGACCCGTTCGCCTTCGTCCTCGCGGTGACGTTCGCGGCCAGCACCGCCTTCATGACGCCCGTCGGTTACCAGACGAACCTCTTCGTCTACGGTCCCGGCGGCTACCGGTTCAGCGACTACCTCCGGGTCGGGGCACCGCTCCAGTTGCTGTTCGCCGTCGTGACGACCCTCGGCATCGCCTTCTTCTTCGGGTTGCGACCCGCGTGACCCGGACGTGCGCCGGCGCGTTCTCCCGTACCGAACCCGTCCGTTTCGGGTGGACGACCGGGGTCGTCGCACCGCCGACCCCGAGATGTCAACTGTTCCTATCGTTCTCTACTGAAATATCGACGGACAGTCAAAAGTGGCGGCGGTGGGTATCAGGGTCGTACGTGCGAGAGACGTTCCGACAGCGGAGAGCGGGTATCTCGCCCCAGACAGGCCCGACGACCGCCAGTTAGCACGTGCCGGAGCGTTCGACGGTCCGATTGTCTACTCGTTCTTACATACCGGCACAGGCGTTGATATGGCGAGGTAATTTTATGTAGACAACTGACGACTTCGTAGTATGGTGCGGAGCGTGGACCCGATTACGTGGATGGTCGTCTACCGGTGGTCGATACGGTGGATGTCCGTCGTCCTCCTGGCGGGGAGCCTCGGCTCCGTGGGCGCGTTCTGGGTGACACAGGAGTTCCGGTACGCCGCGCTGATCGGGTGGAGTTCGCTCGGCGTGATGGGGCTGCTCATGCTCGCAGCGACGGGGTCGTACTACATGAGCCAGCAGAAGACGCCAGTCCTCGAACAGCGGTACCTCTGACTACCTCTCGCACGGACGCTCACGAGCGCGCGAGCAGTGCCACCTCCACCGCCGCCGGCGTGAGAGTCGCTCGAATCCGGTACGCCCGCGGCGCGACCCGCCACGGGTACGCGCCCGCCTCCTCGCGGCCGACGGTCGCCCCCGCGCCGGCTTCGAGGCCGGCGAGTTCCCCCGTCTCGGCGTCCGATTCGACCCGCACCGAGTAGCTGTCGACGGTGCTGTCGCCGACGTCGACGCCCAGCCCGACGCGCTCGAACGACCGCCGTTCGCCCGCGTCGAGGGCGAACGCGGCGTCGAGCGGCGTCTGTCGTCTCGACGGTGCGCCGCACTTCGGCGTCGCGTACCGGCACCTCGGCGTCTCCGTGTGGACGACCGCGACGCGCCCGGACCTGCGGCGCTCGTCCCGGTTCTCGACGGTCACCCGGACGGTCGCCTCCCCCGCGGGGGCGTCGTCGGATCGGGAGGTCGTTCCCGCGTCAGTGGTCGTCGCCGACGGGTCGTCGTCCGCCAGCGCCGACCCCCCGAGACACCCGGCGAGCGTCGCCCCGAGCGCAAGCGACGCGGTCCGGAGCATCCTTCGACGGTGCATGGTTCTTCGTACGGTCCCCACGGGGGTAAGTTCGACCGCCCGGATTCGAGCGTCCTGCGTTCTACGCCGACGTTCGAGTCGCGGGGTCGTACACGGAGCTCGCATTTGTGTCCTCGCACACGCTTCGCGGTGCTCGTCGGAAATTCTCGCAGAAGTGGGACCGCCCGGATTCGAACCGGGGTCACGGGCACCCAAGGCCCGAAG
>JBDGSQ010000017.1:0-21105 GCA_042217455.1 Haloferacaceae archaeon
GTACCTGCTCTTCCGGCGGCGCGGGTCGAGCACCGCCTCCACGCGGAGTCGCGCGCTCGTGTTCGGGACGCGGACGCTGGCGGTGGTCCTGCTCGTGCTGGCCGCGTCGGCCCCCTACACCGTGGTCACGAAGGAGACGCCGGGCGACCCCCGCGTGACGTTCCTCGTCGACGAGTCCGACAGCATGGCCGTCTCGCCGTCCGTCGCAGACCGGGTCGTCGAGGACGTCGAGGCGGCCGGCGTCCCCGTGACGCGGACGACCATCGCGAGCGGGACCCAGTCGCCCGTCGGCGAGGGCATCGCCGCGAACCTCCGGGAGAACGGCACGGTGGTCGTCCTCTCGGACGGGCAGGTGACCGGGGGCCAGAGCCTCCGCGCCGTCGCGGAGACCGCCGCCTCGCTGAACGCCACGGTCAGCACGGTCCGCGTCGAACCGGACCGGACCGAGCGCGTCGTGCAGGTGTTCGGCCCCTCGAAGGCGAGCGCGGGCGTCGAGAACCAGTTCCTCGTCCGTGTGACGGGGGTCGAGACGGACTTCGGCACCCCGACGCTGGAGGTGTCCGTCGACGGGGAGACGGTGACGAGAGAGCCCCTGGAGAACGGCACCGCCGACGTCGTCGTCTCGCACACCTTCGAGGAGACCGGGCCTCACCGCGTGACTGCGAGTGTCTCCACGGGCGACCGGTTCAGCCGGAACGACGTCTTCTACAGGAGCGTCCGGGTGGTCGAGCGCCCCGACGTCCTCTACGTCTCGCGGGGGAACTACTCGTTCCGGCAGTACCTCGACCAGCTGTACGACGTCCAGACCGCACGGACGGTCCCGGAGGATCTCGACCAGTACTACGCCGTCGTGATGCAGGACCTCCCCGCGGAGGACGTCGGGAACGTCGGGCGGTTACAGGAGTACGTCATCGACGGGAACGGCCTCGTCGTCGTCGGCGGGCGCAACTCCTTCGAGCGCGGCGGGTACGCCGCCTCCCCGCTCGGCTCGATGCTCCCGGTCCGGATCGGGGAGGGCGGCGTGGGCACGGCGAACATCGTCCTCCTCGTCGACATCTCGAAGAGCACGGCCGAGGGGATGACCGTCCAGAAGGCGCTGGCGCTCGACGTGCTCGACCAGCTCGGCGACGAGAACCAGGTCGGCATCGTCGCGTTCAACTACAACGCCTTCGACGTCGCCGACCTCCAGCCGCTCAGCCGCAACCGCGCCGCGCTGGAGAACAAGATTCGCCGCCTGCAGAGCGGCGGGGCGACCAAGATCGCGACGGGCCTCCTCGGCGCAGAGGAGCAACTCGGCGGCGAGCGCGGCACCATCATCCTCATCAGCGACGGCGGCGACAGGCCCGAGGAGGCGACGGCCGTCGCCAGACAGCTCGGCCGCGACGGGATTCGCGTCGTCGCCGTCGGCGCGGGGTCGAACCCGAACGAGCGGACGCTCAGGAGCGTCGCCAGCGCCTCGGGCGGCACCTACGTGCGGGCGACCGAGACCAACCGCCTCCGGCTCCTGTTCGGCGGCGCGTCGCGGCAGTTCGAGGGCGAGAAGCTCACCGTCGTCGACGCCAACCACTTCGTCACCGCCGGCGTCACCTTCGAGTCGAACCCGCCGCGCGCAAACGACGTGTCGATGAAGTCGGGGGCGGACTTCCTCGTGGCCGCGAGCGACGGGACCCCCGCGGTCGCCTCGTGGCGGTACGGCCTCGGGCGGGTGGTCACCGTCACGGCCTACGGCGAGGACGGCGGCCTCGACGGCCTCCTGCAGCGGCCCGACTCGCTGGTCCTGACGAAGTCGGTCAACTACGCCATCGGCGACCCGGAGCGCAAGGAGAGCGGCGTGGCGTCGGTCCCCGACACCCGCGTCGGCGAGACCACGACGGTGACCTACCGGGGCGACCAGCGTCCGGCGGCGGGGGCCCTCTCGTTCCGGCGGGTCGGCGAGGGCGTCTACCGGGCCGACCTGACGCCCAACGAGACCGGGTACCAGTCGGTCCTCGGCACGGAGTACGCCGCCAACTACCCGCGGGAGTACGACGCCTTCGGGCCGTCGCCGGAACTGGAGGCGCTGGTCGCGTCGACGGGCGGCAGGCAGTTCTCCCCCGCCGGGGGCGAGCGCATCGCGGAACTGGCCCGGGAGCAGGCCACCCGGGTCCGGGAGGTGCGCCAGTCGTGGACGTGGCTGCTCGTTCTTCTCGGGCTGATGACCTACCTGATTGAAGTCGTCTGGCGGCGTATTCAAGTGTACATGGGCCGAACCCGAAGTGAAGGTGGGTTGCCATGAAACTCATCGGGTCTTCCGCAAACCTCGCACTGGTCCTCCTCATCTGCCTGTCCGTCGTCGGCACGGCCGGAGCGACGATGCTGTATCAGAGTTCGGTCCAGAATCTCGACAGGCAGAACGAACAGTTGCGCGAGGAAAACGAGCAGTTGCACGCGGACCTCGAACAGACGAGAGCGGAGCTCACGAGGACCAGAGACCGCCTGCAGAAGCTGAACTCGTCGCTCTCGACGACCCGCGGCGACGTGAAGCAGGTGGCCCAGAAGCTAGAGCAGACGGAGGCGGAACTGGCGGCCACCGAGGACCTGCTGGCGAAGACGCGCGACCAGCTCGAGAGCTCCCGCGAGCGCGTCGACACCCTCGAACAGCAGGTGACCGACCTCGAGCGCAAGCGCACCGAACTCCAGCAGAAGGTGACGGCCCTCCAGAACGAGCGGGACACGCTCGAACAGCAGGTCACCACCCTCGAACGGGAGAAGGCGAACCTCGAGGACGACGTGGACGCGCTCGAAGCGGAAGTGACCGACCTCGAGAACCACATCTCGACGCTCGAAGAGGAGAACGCCCAGCTGAAACAGGAGAACCAGGACCTCACCGGCGACCTCCGCTCGCTCTGTAAGGAGTTTAGCGACCCGAGCCAGTATCCGGAGTGTCAGGGGGTCTGACCGTGTCCGGGGCACCAACCACGCAGACGCGCGTTCGACGCGCCCTCCGGGCCATCAGGCGCGAGGGGCGGAAGGTGGCGCTGATATACGCCGCCGTCGACGCGGCCGCCGTGGCGGTGGTGCTCAACTTCGGGCTGACGCTCTTCGGCGGCGTCTCCTACGGCCCGTTCGTACTGCCGTGGTTCGTGGCGACTGCCGTCTCCCTGGTCACGCGAACGACCGTCACGCAGGTGACCCTCTCGGGCAGCGCCGTCGTCGCGCTGGCGGCCGGGTCCGTCGTTGGCCTCGCCGAGTTCGTCTACCGCGCCCGCAAGCCCGTCGTCGAGCAGTTCGAGGCGGCGAACCCGGAGCTCAGCGAGTCGCTCCGGACCGCGCGCGACGCGTTCGAGGACGGCGCGGAGACGCGCATGGCGCTCCGACTGTACGAGGAGGTGCTCTCGAACCTCCGCGAGGCGTCGAGCGTCGGCCTCCTCGACCTCCGGCGGCTGAGCCTGACGCTGCTGCTGGTCGCGGCCGTCAGCCTCGTCGGCGTGCAGGCCGCCGTCGTCGACCTCGACCTCTCGGGGCTCGGGGGCGGCGGGTCCCACGCCGGGACCGGCCCCGACGAACAGCCCTACTCGGGGCTGAAAGACGGCGACAGCGTCCTCGGCGACGCGGAGGACGTCTCCGCCGGCGACGTCGACGTCGACGCGCCGGTTTCGACCGGCGGCGACGGGACCGGCGAGGGCGACGCGGCCGGGAACCAGTACGACGCGGGCGGCCTGCCGGCGAGCAGCGTCGAGAGCCAGCAGGCCGGCTTCGCGCCGTCGGAGAACCTGGAGGACGCGGAGTTGATACGGGAGTACAACCTCAGGATACGGGAGAACGCTACGAATGGCTGATACGCAAGTGAGTGAACTCGACGTCGACCCCGACGACGTACAGGCGAAGATCGGACGCGTGCGCGAGGAGATCGGCAAGCGGATCGTCGGCCAGCGGGCGGTCGTCGACCAGATTCTGGCGTGCGTCCTCGCAGACGGCAACGCCCTGCTCGAATCGAACCCCGGCCTCGGCAAGACGTCGATGGTGCGGACGTTCGCGGAGGTGACCGACCTCACGTACTCGCGCATCCAGAACACGCCCGACCTGATGCCCTCGGACATCACCGGGACCGAGATGATACGCGAGACGGAGTCGGGACGGAGCTTCGAGTTCTCCCGCGGCCCCGTCTTCGCCAACGTCGTCCTCGCAGACGAGATAAACCGCGCGACGCCGAAGACGCAGGCCGCCCTGCTGGAAGCGATGCAGGAAAAGCAGGTGACCGCCGCCGGCGACACCTACGACCTGCCCCGGCCGTTCTTCCTTCTGGCCACGCAGAACCCGATCGACCAGGGCGGGACCTACCCGCTCCCGGAGGCGCAGGTCGACCGCTTCCTCTTCAAGATTCTCGTCGAGTACCCCTCCTTCGACGAGGAGGTCGCCATCGTGGACATGTACACGAAGGGCGCACCGCAGGTGGCGGTCGACCGGGTGCTCACGAAAGGCGAGATTCTCGCCGCCCAGCAGTTCACCCGGGAGGTGCCCATCGCAGACGACATCCGCGACCGGGTCGTCGAACTGGTGCAGGCCACCCGTGAGCGAGCGGACATCCAGTACGGGGCGAGCCCGCGTGCGAGCATGGGACTCGTCCTCGCCGCGAAGGCGCGGGCGTTCCTCCGCGGGGAGTCGTACGTCTCGTGGGCGGACGTCGAGGCGATGGCCAACCCGGTGCTCCGCCACCGCCTCATCCTCGATTTCCGCGCCGAGCGCGAGGGACTGACCGCAGACGACGTGGTGGACTCGCTGCTCGAGGACGCCTGACCCGCGAGGTGCTCCCGTGATAGACCCCGCCTTCCTCGACGAACTCGACCGGTTCGACGTCACGCTGAAACGCGACATCGCCTCGCGCTACGAGGGCGAACAGGAGTCCCGGGAGGTCGGCGAGGGGCTGACGTTCTCCGACCACCGGCAGTACACCCCCGGCGACGACACCCGCCTCATCGACTGGAAGCTGTACGCCCGCACCGACGAACTGTTCATAAAGGAGTTCGAGGCCGAGCGGAACGTGACGCTGCACGTCCTGCTCGACACCAGCGCGTCGATGGATTTCGGCGACGGGGCGACGAACAAGTACGAGTACGGCGCGAAGCTGGGACTCGGCTTCGCGTACCTGTTCGCAGAGGAGAACGACGACTTCCAGTTCTCGACGTTCGGGACCGACCTCGAACGCATCGACACCGGGCGGTCGAACCGGGGGGAACTCCTCCGCGTCATCGACCTGCTGAACGAGCGGACGCCCGGCGGCGAGACGGACTTCGAGGGGACGCTGTCGCAGTACGCCTCCGGCATCCAGTCTCGCTCGCTGGTGGTCGTCGTCTCCGATTTCCTCGGCGACTCCGAGGCCGTCGCCTCGGCCGCGGCCGCCCTCGCGCGCAACGAGGTCATCTTCGTGCAGGTCCTCACCCCCGGGGAGCTCGACCCGGAGGCCACGGGCGACACCATCTTCGAGGACGCCGAGACGGACGCGACCGTGCGGACCTACTTCGGCGGGTCGCAGGCGAGTCGCTACCGCGAGCGCCTGCGGGACCACGTAGAGGAGGTCGGCGAGCGGTGCGAGGAGCTGCAGGTCACCCACGTCCTCGTCGACACCGGCGAGGACTTCTTCGACTCGTTCGCGAGGCTCTGGGTCGGCTAGCGCGTTCGCGTCTGCGTCTCGCGTTCGCGTCTGCGTCTCGCGTTCGCGTCTGCGTCTCGCGTTCGCGTCTGCGTCTCGCGGCCGCCCCCATCCCGGACGTTATAGTACCGGGGGTACACAGGGGGCACATGACCCGTCTCGACGCGTGTTACTTCTGTGGCGACGTCGGTGAGACGCTGCAGCGGTACGACATCGTCCCGCCGGAACTCGACCCCGAAGAGAGCGAACAGCGGACGCTCGTCCTCTGTCCCCGGTGTCGGCAGAAACTCCAGCCCGTCCTCGAACCGCTCGTCGCGCGGCTCGACGGCGACGGGCAGGCCGCCGAACCGGTGACGACCGGGACGGTCCCGTCCGACGAGCCGGAACCGACGTCCATCGAGACCGAACCGGGACGGGAAGCAGATGGGGAGGAATCGGGGGCGGACGCCGCCCCCGAACGGGCGGACGACGACGCGCCCGCCAGCGGGGGCGACACGGCCGCCGGCGGGGTCGACGCAGACGACGCGAGCGGGACCGGCGAGACCCGAAACGAGGACGCGGGGACGGACGACTCGGAGGCGACGAACGAAACGGCCGAAGAGAGGAGGACGAACGAAACGGCCGAGGAGTTCGTCGAGTCGGCGACGCCCGGCGACGACGTCACCATCCCGGACTCCGAAACGAGTCGAGACACGGCGGACCCCGGCGAGAGCGAGTCGGCCGACGACGCGGAGACAGCAGGTGACGCCGAGACAGTGGGCGACGCCGAGACAGTTGACGACGACGGGACAGCAGGCGACTCGGCGACGGCGACGGGAGACGCCGAAACCGCGGCCGACGACGCGGACGCGACCGGCGAGGGAGCGTCCTCCGGATCGGCACGGACCGTCCCGTCGGGGTACTACAAGGTGCTGCGCCTGCTCAGGAACCGGGACCTGCCGATGGCCCGCGCGACGGTGCAGGAGCTGGCGGCCAGCGCCTACGACGTGGAGGTCTCGCAGGTCGGTCGCATCCTCGACGCCGCCATCGAGGAGGGCGCACTGGCGGAGCGAGACGGGCAGATTCGGCGGCCGGGGGAGTGAACACGCGGCCCGGCGCGGCCCGGCAACAGAGCGTGCACACGAGGGGCGGTCGAAACGTCGAACCGCCGGCGGGGCGACTCAGAGCCGTCGGTCGAGGAAGTCGTCGAGGATGCGCAGCATCCGAATCTTCTGGGAGATGTCCGAGGAGGCGTGGCCCTCCTCGCCGAGTTCGACGTACTCGTAGTCGCCCTCCTCGCCCTCGACGTAGCCCGCTTCGTCGAGCGCGTCGCGGAAGATGCGCGCCTGCGAGATGGGGACCCGGCGGTCGTTCACCCCGTGGACCATCAGCAGGGGGGCGTCGAGGTTCTCGGCGTGGGTGACGGGGCTGCGCTCGCGGTAGAGCTCGGGGTTCTCCTCCGGCGTCCCGAGGTACTTCTCCAGCAGTTCGGTCCGGTAGTGGGGCATCGAGTTCTCGTACATGTCCACGAGGTCGGTGACGCCGATCCACGCCACGCCGGCGTCGTAGAGCTCCGGGTACTGGACCAGCTGCCAGTAGGCGGAGTAGCCGCCGTAGGAGCCGCCGAAGACGGCCACGCGGTCCTCGTCGACCCACTCCTTCTCGCGGAGGAGCTTCGCTCCCTCGGCGACGTCGGCCTGCTCGCCGCCGCCCCAGTCGCCGTACAGGCGCTCGACGAACTCGCGGCCGCGCCCGGTCGACCCCCGGTAGTTGACCTTGAGGACGCTGTAGCCGCGGGCCAGCAGGAACTGCGTGTAGAGGTCGAACGAGAGCGAGTCCCGGTGGCGCGGCCCGCCGTGGGGGTTGACGATAGCGGGCGAGGGGCGCTCCCCCGAGTCGTACAGGAGCGCCTCGATGTCGAGTCCGTCGTGGGACGCAAAGCGGAACACCTCGGCCTCGACGAACCGGTCGGGGTCGAGGTCGCCGTACTCGGCTTCCAGAAGCGTCTCGTACTCGTCCGCCTCGAGGTCGTAGGCGAGCAGTTCGGGCCGGCGAGCGGAGGTCTGGTGCGAGAGGAGGACCCGACCGTCGGCGAGGACCGCACCGTCGCCTCCGGGGAGGACCGCGTGACCCTCCGGGAGGTCGAACGCCCGGCGCTCGCCGGTCTCCCTGTCGTAGACGACGGGCACCGTGGCGGCGTCGCGGACTCGCGTGGCGAGGAACCGCTCGCCGCCGGGGAGGAAGCCGACCGGCTCCTCCTCGGCGCGCAGGTCGCCGTACCACGTGACCTCGCCGGCGTCGAGGTCGTAGACGCCGGCGCGCGAGACGTTCTCCGTGTTGTCGACGAGGAGGAGGCCGGTGCCGTCCGGCGTCCAGTCGACGGGCGCGGCCTCGGCGCCCGTCTCGCCGACGTCGAGATTCCGCGGGTTTCCGCCGTCCGCGTCGGCGACGTAGACGTCCACGTTGTCGAAGTCGTCGGCCTCGTTGGTCGCGTAGGCGACTCGCTCGCCGTCGGGCGAGAGCGACGCCGCCTGCACCGCGCGCTCGTAGTCGGTGACGCGGGTCGTCTCGCCCGAGGAGAGGTCGTGCCGGTAGAGGTTCATCTGCCCGCCCGCCGTCGACCCGAGCAGGAGCGTCTCGCCGTCCTCGCCGACGTCGTGGAGGACGGTCTGCCCGTCGAGTGTTACGACGGGTTCCGCCGCCCCGTCGCGGTCGATGGCCCACACGTCGTTCTGCTCGTTGCCGTCGTCGTCGAGGTGGAAGAAGACGCGCTCGCCGTCGGCGCTCCAGTCGACCGGCCAGCGGGCGTTCCGGGGCACCTCGCCGTCGCTGACCCGTCGCAGGTCGCCGGAGGCGACATCGAGCAGGTGGAGCTCGTTCCGCCCCGTGACGTCGTAGTAGACGGCCACCTCGTCGCCGTCGGGCGACGCGACCGGGTGGTGGAACGACGGGAGACTCGCCAGTGCTTCGAGCAGGTCCGTCTCGGTGTCGGACATACGAAGACCGAGCGCCCCCGCACACTTGAACGATTCCAGAAGAGATTTCCAGTACCGAATCCGGTAGGTCCGGGTCCGGGAGCGACCGACGCAGTCGGCAGCGTCGGCAGCCCCCGACACGCTTAATAGGCGATTCGCCCACCCGACAGTCGTGACACACACTGTCGGACTGGTCGGATTCGGCCGCATCTGCCGGGCGCTCGCCGAGTACGTCGAGTCGGACCCGGACTTCGAACTCGAGTACGTCCTCGTCCGCTCACCGACCGACGAGTTGCCCGCGGAGAAGCAGGTCACGGACCCGGGGGTGCTGTCTGAGCGCCCCGTGGACCTCGTCGTCGAAGGAGCGACGCCCGAGGCCCTCGCGGCCCTCCACGAGCGACTGCTCGACTCCGGCGACCTGATGGTCCTCTCGGGGTCCGCCTTCGCGGACCCGGAGGTCGAGGAGGCGGTCACGGCCGCGGCCGCGGACCGCGACGCCGACGTCTACCTCCCCCACGCGGCCCTGCTCGGTATCGACGGCCTCGTCGACGCCCGGAGCGAACTGACCGCGGTGTCGATCACGGCGACCAAGGCCCCCGACCACCTCGACTTCGGGTACACCGACGAGGTGTCGCCCGGGGACGTCGCGGGCCGGACGGTCCTCTACGAGGGGCCGGTCCGCGGTCTCTGTCGGATGTTCCCCAGGAACTTCAACTCCCACGCGGGGGTCGCGCTCGCGTCGCTCGGACTGGACGACACCACCTCGACGCTGATAGCCGACCCGGAGGCGGACTCAGCGCACCACGTCATCGAGGCCAGCGGCGACGGCTTCGACCTCGAAATCGTCCGCGACAGCGCCATCGAGGGCGTCACCGGCGACTACACGCTGGTCTCCATCTGGGGGTCGATGCGGCGGGTGCTCGACGCCGACGAGGGACTGAAGTTCGTGTAGGCGGCCCGTCGCGGAGCCGAACGGAAGCCGTCACGGAGCGGAACAGCGGCCGTGACTGCGGAGCGAAAACGAGGGGGGTGGCGTGTGACGCGACTCCCGGCGATGCGAGAGGGAGCCGGGCCGGAACGCGGAGGGTCTACGCCGTGGTGTCGACGTGGACGTACATCGCGACCACTTCGGAGGTGACCGCCGGGTCGTAGTCGAGTTCGACCTCGCCCGTGACGGTGAAGCCGTCGGCCATGTCCGGGACGCCGACGAGGCCCGAGAACTGCTTGCCCGATGTGTCGTCGGCGGAGACGTCGTCGAAGGACTCGACGACCGACTGGGTCGTGATGACCGCGTTGCGGACGGACGTCCTGGTGCCGGCGGTGTCGCCGCGGACCGTTATCTCAATCTTGTCCTGGGGGACGCCCAGGTCGGCCTTGCTGTACGTGTTCGTCACGCCGTTGTAAGTCCAGGTGAGGGTGCCCGCGCCGTCGTAGTCCAGCTCGAAGGGGACGAAGCCGGTGTCGGGGACGGGAGCATCGCTAGAGGAGATGGTCGACGCGGCGTTGAAACTCGCCCCGGCGAACACCTCGTGGCCGCTGTTGGGCGAGCGGACCTTCGCCTGCATGGCGCTGCCGTCGAAGCCCTCGATGTTCAGTTTGCCCCAGCCGTCGCCGGAGACCGTCTCGACGTCGACGCAGGGGTTGTCGGTGCCGTCGTTGTGGCGGCACTGCTCCGCGTAGAACTGCAGGTCGAACATCAGCGAGTCCGTCTGAATCTCGTTGCCGACGTCGGTGGGGATGTCCCAGTCGATGCAGAGACACGGGTTGTCCGCCTCGGGGTCGCTCGTGCCAGCGAAGCAGGCCTGCTCGCCGGGGGTCGCGACGCCGCCGGTGGCCGCGCCGTCGAGCGCGAGACCCGTCTGTATCTCCGCCATGAAGTCGGCGAACGAACCGCTCCACACCTTGGCGATCCTGTCGAAGTCCTCGGGGCCGGTCGGCTCGGCTGGAACGTCGCAGTAGGAGACGACCACGTCGATGGCGTCCGCGAGGTCGCCCTCGCCCGGACCGAAGGTGGTGTCATCGGAGTGGTTCACCTCGGGCTCTGTCGAGCCGTTGTCGTCGTTGGCGGTCAGGTCGCCGCACAGCCACAGATACGCCGGGTTGTCCTCGACGCGGAAACAGAAGCCGAGGAGGCCACCGTCGCCGGGCTTGATGTCGTCGAGTTCGGCCTTCACGGCGGGGTCGCCGTCGGCGGTGCCCGAGCGCATGAAGATGCCGTGGTCGCCCTGGTCGACGTAGCTGTAGTAGTCGACTAGCAGGTCGAGCGAACCGGCGGTCAGGACGTTGTCCTCGAAGGTCTCCTGGTCGGAGAAGTAGGCGGTCGTACCCATGCCCGCGCCCGCGGAGGCGAGGCCGACGGTGCCGAGGCCGGCGAGTACTTTGCGGCGGGAAATCTGGAACTTGTCGTCGTTTGTCATGGTCCTGTATACCTCGTGTGTTCCGCGGCCGGCACCCCGATGGCGTGATACGACCGCGTCGGAACGACTTCATCTCGACCCGCAGGCAGGTTAGGTAAGAGCAGCGTTCGAGGCGGCTAAGTGCCGGGTAGACGCGCTTACCGGCCGATTAGCCCGTCCGTCGGTGCGGTTAGCGTGCGACCCGGTGACTCGCTTAAACCCGGTACGGGAACCGTACCCTGGGCGTTTCCCGGCAAGAGTTGCCCGCATCTCCCCCGTCCCGGTGGCCGGCGTGCGAGCGTTTTTCACGGTCCCTGTCCGAGACGGTGACATGACAGACAGCCTCGGTACGGAGACGCGGAGGGAGGTAGCGGAGTTCGTGAGCGAGTGGGCGCGCGAGGAGGGCGTCCCCGGCGCGAGCGTCGCCGTCGTCGACGAGTCCGGCGTCCGGTACGCCGAGGGGTTCGGCTCGCGGGACCGGGCGACCAACGCCCCGGCGACGACTGAGACGCTCTACGGCATCGGTTCGTGCACGAAGTCGGTGACGACGGTCGCGCTCATGCGACTGGTCGAGGACGGCGACGTGTCGCTGTCGGACCCGGTCGACGACTACCTCCCCCACCTCGCGGGGGTCGAGGGCGACCCGGTGACGCTCCACGACCTGCTCTGTCACTCCTCGGGGATGCCGAGCGACGGCAACCTCTCTGTCCTGATAACCCGGCTGACCGGCCGCGGCGACGGCGACCCGGACGTGCCCCTCGGCAGCGACGCGGACTTCCGCCGGCACGTCGAGTCCGCGGCGGGCGAGCGGCTCACCGACCGCGAGCGCTTCTTCTACTACAACACCGGCTACACCCTGCTCGGGATGGTCGTCGCGGAGGTGACCGGCGAGCCGTACGCCGACGCCGTGCGCGAACTCGTCCTCGATCCGCTCGGGATGACCCGGTCGTGTTTCGCCCGCGAGGCCTTCGAGGCGGAGGCCGACCGGATGACGCCGTACAACCGCGAGGACGGCGAGGCGGTCGAGGGCGAACTCGCGTTCGACGAGCGGCTCTACGCGCCCGGCGGCATGGTGAGCTCCGTCGCCGAGATGGCGACCTACGTCCGGATGTACCTCGGCGAGGGCACCGTCGACGGCACCGAGGTCCTCTCGCCGTCGTCGGTGGCGAGGATGCGCGAGCGCCACGCCGTCCGCGAGGACTACCTCGACGGGCGCGAGCAGGGGTACGGCTACGGCCTCTCGGCCGAGGCGTTCCTCGACGACACCCTCGTCGGTCACGGCGGCATGATGGGGACGACCACGGCCTACTTCGGCTACCTCGCGGACGCCGGGGTCGGCGTCGTCGTCGCCTGCAACACCGCCCCCGAGAAACACCCCACGGCCCTCGGCAAGGCGGTGCTCGCGCTGGTCCGGGGCGAGTCGCCCCACGAGACGGTGCCGACCTACGCGCTCGCCCGGAAGGCGGACCCCCTCGTCGGCGAGTACGCCGCCCACCGCGGCGTCCGGAACGCCACCGTCGAGCGCGAGGGCGGGGGCCTGCAGATTACCGTCGACGACCCGGGGTGGTCGATGACTTACCGGGCGTTCCCGGAGACGCTCGACCCCGATGACCACCGGTACTACACGGTCACCGCGCAGGGCAAGCGCGTCCCCGTGGAGTTCCTCGTATCCGAGGACGACGTGAGCCTGCTGCTCCAGCGGTGGCGACTCCACAGGGAGTGAGGGCGCACCGGGGGACGTCGCTCCCGGCGAGGCCCCGAACTGCCGACTCCGCTACTGCCCGAACTGCCGGCGCTCCTGCTCGCGGAGTTCGATGCGGCGAATCTTCCCCGAGGAGGTCTTCGGGAGTTCGCCGACGAACTCCACCCGCCGGGGGTACTTGTAGGGAGCCGTCTGCTCTTTCATGAACTCCTGCAGCTCTGCGACCAGTTCGTCCTCGTCCGCGTCGTCGTACCCCTCGGCCAGGACGACGTAGGCCTTCACGACCTGCCCGCGCTCGTCGTGGGGGCTGCCGACCGCGGCCGCCTCGGCGACGGCGGGGTGTTCGACGAGGGCGTCCTCCACCTCGAAGGGACCGATGCGGTAGCCCGCCGAGATGATGATGTCGTCGGCGCGGCCCTCGAAGAAGAAGTAGCCGTCCTCGTCCATCGACGCCAGGTCGCCGGTGCGGTAGTAGTCGCCGCCGAAGGTGCGCGCGTCGTACTCGGGTTTCTCGTAGTAGCCGTCGAAGATGCCGGGGCAGTCGACGGGCACCGCAATTTCCCCGATTTCGCCCGGTTCGACCGGCGTCTCCTCGTTCGTATCGAGGATGGTCGTCCCCATTCCGGGCGCAGGCTTGCCCATGCTCCCCGGTTTCACGTCGATGCCGGGGTAGTTGGTGACGAGGGCGACGGTCTCGGTCTGGCCGTAGCCGTCCCGTGGGGTGACGCCCAGGGCCTCCTCGAACGCCTCGATGGGTTCGCGGTTGAGCGGTTCGCCCGCCGACACCGCCTCGGTCAGCGCGAGGTCGTACGAGTCGAGGTCGACCTGCGTGAACATGCGGTACTGCGTCGGCACCGCACAGAGGCGAGTCACGCCCTCCTCGGCCATCAAATCGAGGAACGTCTCGGGGTCGAACTCGCCGTCGTAAATGAACTGCGACGCGCCCGTGGTGAGGCCGACGCCGACCGGACTCCAGAACCACTTGGCCCACCCCGTCCCCGTCGTCGCCCACAGGAGTTCGTCCTCGAAGTCCGTCCCGCGGGTGACGCCCCACCAGTGGGGGCCGTTGACCAGCTCGAACGCCCGCATCCAGCGGTGGCGGTGCATCACCGGCTTCGGCTGGCCGGTGGTCCCGCTCGTGTAGTTTATCGACATGGGGTCGTCCGCGCTCAGCGCCGGCCCGTCGTGGCTCGGCGGCATGTCGTCTATCAGGTCCGCGAAGGCGTGCCAGTCCCCGTCGCTCTCGCCGTCGAGGACGACGAGCGTCGACAGCGGCGTCGCGTCCCGGATCGGCTCGACCATGTCGGTGAGCGACTCGTGGGCGACGACGGCCGTCGCCTCGCAGTCGTTCGCGCGGAACTCGATGTCCTTCGGCTTCAGCATCTCCGAACTGGGGACCAGCAGGGCCCCGCGCTTGAGCGCGCCGAGCTGGATAGCGAAGGCGTCGGGGTGGCGGGGGAACAGGTGTATCACCCGGTCGCCCTTCCCGACGCCGAGGTCGGCCAGCGCGTTCGCGAACCGGTTCATGTCCGCACGGAGGTTCGCGTAGGTCCGCTCCTCGATTCGCCCGGAGGCGTCCCGGAACCGCACTGCGACCCGGTCGCCGAAGTTCCGGGCGTGCGATTCGACGACGGCGGGGACGTTGTAGTCGTCCGGCACGTCCCACTCGAACGCGGCGAGTCGGTCTTCGTAGTCCGAAGGCATGCGTAGTGGTAGAGTGCCGCACGTCTTAGAGATACACCCCGTCTTTCCGCGGGGGCACTGCCGTCCGTCTTCCGCCGCGCGCGTGAACGCGACAGTCTTTCCGATACCGGTAGCCGGATAACCGACCCGGGAGAGTACGGTCTATCGTGTCCGAACAAGACCCTCCGGGGGGGCTCGTCACGTTTCGCGCGCTGGAGGACCCGCCGGGCGTCGAGATCCGCGACGAGGGAGCGGGGCTGACCTACGAGATGCGGACCGACGCCCCGGTGACGCTCTCGCCCGCGGCCGCGGACTCCTTCCCGTTCCCCGTCGACGACGCCGTCGCGTTCACCGCCGAGAGGCTCCGGATACCGCGGATAGCAGGGATGGTTCTCAGAGCGGCGGACGGCGACCACCTCGGCGGGTTCGTCGACGTCGAGCGCCTGCCGCGGGACACCTACTACCTCGAAGTCGGGTCCACCTCGAAGACCTACGTCCGGTTCGAGGACGTCGCCGTGCGGGGCTTCTACCCGGACGTCGACGCCGAAGCGGAGGTCGTGTTCTCGCTCGCCACCCCCGCGCGCGTCGTCGTCGGAACCCGGTCTGCGCACACCAGACCGAACGGCGTCGTGGAAACGCCCGCCGACCCGGAGGCGATGATGGAGGCGTTCTCGCACCTCGGGTCGTCCCTCAAGGAACTCTCCCCGGAGCGGTCGTGGCCCACGCTCCGCGGTCACCCGCCGGCGGTCGAAGTCGGCGACGAACTCGACGTGCCGTCGCACCTGACGCCCCCGGAGACGGGCATCTCGCTCGCGCTCCCGCCCACCTACGAGCACGTGTACGCCGCCGCGCCGCTCGCGTACTACCTCGGGGCGACGATGGTGCCGGGCGAGGCGCCGGCCCTGCAGACGCCCTCGGGACTAAACTACCGCCTCGAGACGAGCGGGGAGTCCTTCGAGAACGCGGTCGACCGCGTGCTGGTCCAGTGTTTCGTCCTCGACACGCTGACCCGGGTCGGGGGCTACTACGACTTCGACCGGCACGAGTACGAGTACCTCGCGCCCCACCTCCCCTTCTACCCGCCCTCCCTCTACGACGAACCGGTCTGGAAGCAGGTCGAGCAGTACCTCGAAGTCGACTTCTCGGACCTCGCTCCGCACCTGCCTCGCTGGCCCGCGCGGGCGACGCTCAGACCGGTGCCGGAGGACGCGACGGCGATTCCGTGGCTCCTCGACGACCTCGCGCTCGTCCACACGGGGCCGACCGGGACCGACCGCGACAAGGACCGCAGACGAACGGTAGTGACCGGGCGCTTCGAGACCACCGGCCGGTCGCAGTGCGGCGAGCGGAGCCTGGCCGTCCCGCCCACCGGCGCGGTCGACGCGTCCCGACCCGACCTGTCGCTCGTCGCGGACTACGACGCGTTCGCGACGTCGGGGATTCCGGCCGGCGACTGCGTCCTCGTCGAGGAGGCCTACGAGCGCCGACGCGACCGGCGTCGGTGGGACGTCGACGACGCGCCCGTGACCGTCGTCTGCAACGAGGAGACGCGCCGCGACGCGGTCGAGCGCGCGGCCGAGTCCTACCGCACCCGGACCGACCCCCCGCCGCTCGATTTCGAGACCGCTCACGACGTGACGGTGGCCGAACTCCGGGAGAGACTCCGGTCTGAGCGAGCGCTTCTCCTCTACGTCGGCCCCACCACCGAGTCGGGGTTCGAGTGTGCGGACGGCGTCCTCGAGGTCGACTCGCTCGACGAGTGCAACGTGACGGCGTTCGTGCTGGCGTCGGCGACCACTCCCGACCTCGGCGTCGAACTCGTCGAGCGGGGTGCGGACGCGGGGCTCGTCACGCTCTCTGCCCCCCGCGACGACGGGGTCGTCGACACCGGGGGACGCATCGCGGATTTCCTGAACGCCGGGTACCCGTTCGCGGCGGTGGTCGACATCGTCGACTTCGCCGGGGAGGGAGTCGAGTACGTCCTCGTCGGGGACGGCGGACTCGAACTCACGCGGCGGGAGGCGGGCGAACCGATGTGGTACGTGGAGGTCGACTCGCGCTCGACTGACGAACACGAGGTGGCCGCCACGGCGTTCCTCGGGAGCGAGCACAAGATCGGCGCCGTCGCCGTGAACTTCGCCGACCCCGACTACGACAACGTCCAGCTGTTCTCGAGTTGCGTCCGCAGACAGAACACGACCCGCGAACTCGTCGAGTACCTGGGACCGCAACTGGCCGTGCGCCTGAACGACGACCCCGTCCGCCGGGGCGACGGCGTCGACGCGTCGGACGTCGTCGATTCGGTGAAGTAGCTGACCGCCGGAGCGCGTCACAGACTGAGCGGGAGAAGGGAATACCGCCGTCCGTCGAGAGAGGCGGCGACGGTCGAGAACTGCGGCCCCGGTCGCGCAGCGGGCCGACAGCCGCGCTCAGTAGACGGCGTCGCGGATGTCGTCGTTCAGGTCGTCGAATCCCGCGAGATACGCGCGCCGCTCGGACCGGAGGTCCCGGAGCGCCTCCTCGTAGCGCTCGACGTGCGTCGCCACGTCGAACTCGTCGACGTCCATCCCCGGCACCGCGTCGGGGACCGTCAGCCCGGAGACGTCGTCCGCGCGCCAGTCGACGCTCCCGCGCGCGATGCCGCGGAGGAGCGTCACCGTGTCCGCGACGCCGATGTCCTTCGAGCGCTCGCCGAGGTAGCCGGTGTTCAGGACGAAGCAGTCGACGCCGAGGTCGGCGATGAGGTCGCGGAACCGGTTGCCCTCCTCGCCCTCGGAGCCGACGATGAATGGGTTGGTGCCGACCACGCGGATCGACTCGCCGGCGGCGGATGGGTCGCCCGCGCTGGTCTGTATCGACTCGCCGAGCATGAACGCGGCCGCCGCCTCCTCGGGCGAGAGCTTCGCGACCGGCGGCATCGTCGGGTTGCGCGTGATGAAGAATATCTGGTCGACGCGTTCGAGGTCGATGTCCGGGCCGGCGGAGTCGAGACACGACCGCTGGACGACCGCCCGGCCGTTGCTGGTGTGGCGGTCGCTGTCGAAGTCGACGGTGCCGTCCGGGGCGACGTCGACGTTCTCCAGCACGGCCGACTCGTGCGTGACGGCGGCGTGGAGCGTCGGCTGTTCGTTCGCGTCCAGCCCGATGGTCTTGACGTAGAGGCCCTGCCCCTCGCTCCCGGCGACGGTGCCGTCGGGCAGGAGCGCGCACACGTCGTCCTGGAGCATCGTGGCCTCCTCGGGGTCGTCGAGCCAGAGGCCGTGGGCGGTCAGCGTGGACTTCCCGGTGGCCGAGAGCCCGAGAAAGAGCTGCCCGACGTCCTCGAGGTCGCCGTCCTCCGTCCGGAGGGTGACGCGCTTGCTCCCGGCGTGGAGGCCGAGGCCGCCGGCCCGCTTCGCGTGGAACATGAACAGCCGGAGGAAGGACTTCTTGGCCTCGCCGGTGTAGTCGCTCCCCAGCACGACGGTGACGCCCTCCTCGGGGAGGACGCGAATCGCCCGCTCGTCCCAGTCCGGGAGCTGAATCGTGAGGAAGTCCGGCCGGCTGTCGCCCTCGGCCGGTTCGAAGAGCTTTGCCCACGCGAGGGCGATGCGACCGTACCGCTTCGGGACGAACAGCCGGCACGTGTAGGAGTGGTCGGGGTGGCGACCCATGCGCCGGTCGACGCAGACCATCTCGCTGGTTCGCGCGCGCTCGAACGCCGCCTCGACGTACGCGTCGTCCTCGTCGTCGAAGTCGTCGTCGACGGCGTTTTTCGTCCTGTCGGCGCTCCGCGAGCGCTGGTCGCTCACGTACGCGGGTGACCCGAACTCCGTCGTGGTCTCGAGGTCGCGCGAGAACTCGCGCAGTCGTTCGAGCGACGGATTGTACACGACGTCGTCCGCGCCGGCGAGTGTGGACGGCGGAGCGACGAGCGGATCGACGGTCTGTTCGGGGTCAGACATTGTAGAGTAGATAGACGGGCGGACGAGCATAACAATGTGCCTACTTACGGCTCCTATCACTCCCCTAAACCCGATTTTTACCCAGTTACCGAGTAAAGAATTCGGGTCGAAACCGGCGTCGCAGACACGCGGTCCGGGCGGACCGCGTCACCCGCGCACCGCCCCGGTCCGTGAGCCGTCGGGTCGGCCGTCCTGTCCACGACAGCGGGGGTCGGTCTCCCGTCGGACGCGAGCGTGACGACCTGAAAGACGGCTGTCGGGAAGTCGGACCTTTAACACCCAGACCGCGAGAAAGATGAGTAATGGGTGCACTGTTCGTCTCCGGCGTGATCGCGGGGATACGGTACGACCTCAGAACGCTCCACACGCGCTGGATGGGCATCGTCTTCCCCCAGTTGCGCGACGACCCCCACCCGGTCACCGGGCCGTGGTCGCCGGAGACGCCGCTCCAGCGCGCGCTCTACGCGGTGTGGGCACTGCTCGGCGCGTTCGGACTGCTCGTTCTCTACCCGCTCACCGTTCTCGGGCTCGCGACGCGCTTCTACGTGCGCGGGTTCGACCGGACGGCGACCCGCATCGGCGTCGTCGGCGTCGTCCTCCTCTCGGTCGTCGTCTGGGGCGCGCTCACCGCGCTCGCGCGGCTCCGGTTCTCGCCGGAGGGCTTTCTCGCGGTCGGCGCGGCGGGCGCGGTCGCGACGGTCTCGGCGGTGCTCGCCTTCGGCTTCTCGCGGGTCGGCGGGCGCGTGACCTCGGTCCTCCTCGCCTACCCCTTCGCCGTGACCGCCATCTTCCTGCCGCCGGTCGTCGCGGCGCTCTACTCGCCGGCGCTCGCGGACGCGATCTTCCCGCGGAGCACGTCGCTCGCGGTCTGGCTCCTCGACAACGTCCTCGCGGTGGGCGGGCTGAACGAACTGCTGCGCCAGCGGTTCGACCTCGTCGGCTACGCCTACGTCGGAATGTGGGCCGGTATCTCGGTCCCCGTCGGCTGGGCGCTCGGCCTGCTCGTCGCGCTCGCGAATCTGGTTCGCCCCGCGGACGGAGCGGAAACTGACGACGCGGCGGCGTGAGCGACGACCACTCCCCGGGCCCGTTCCGCTGACGCTCCTGCACGTCGCGCGACCACTCCCCGGACGAGCAACGCCGTGAAATCGGCGGCTACGCACCTCGTGACCGTCCCACCGGCGAGCGACCGCGGAGGCGACGCGGTTACCAGATTCGATAACTCCGTCTGAACGTTTAAAAGCGATGCCGAAGCAACCCTGGGTATGACCGGACGACGGCTTCGAGGTGTTCCCGCGTGAGCGGCGGGGTCCAGCTCGAAATCGCTTCCGATACTGACACAGAACGCGAAGGACTCGTCCCGCCGCCGCTCCCGCCGGACGACCCGGACGCGTGGTACGCACCCGACGTGCGGGCGCAGTACGAGATTCACCCCGGCGTCGTCGCCACCGTCAGAGAGGAGTCGGCGGGGTTCGCGTACGAGGTCCGCGAACCGGGTCTCGGGCCGCGCGAGCGAGCGGCGATGGCGAAGGTGCGCGACCACTTCTCCGCCGTCTCGCATCGCCGACCGCTCACCCGCGAGGGGGCCAGAGAGCGCGCCCGGGTGGGCCTCGCGCCGAAGTACCGCCGCGTGCTCGACAGGCTCCTCGACGTCTCTGCGGCCGCGCGACGGCGCGTCCACTACTACGCCCTGTGCGAACTGCGGCTCCTCGGGGACCTGACGCCGCTCGCGCTCGACGAGCGCGTGGAGATCGTCGACGTCGGGCGGGGGGAGACAGAGCGGCTGGTCGTCCACACCACCGACTTCGCGCCGGCGACGACGCGGTTCGACGCCGACACGGCGTACGCGGACCGCGTCGCCGGCGAGCGACTGGAGTGGTACACCGTCTCCTTCGCCGGCTTCGACGTCCCGGTGGTCGTCTACCGCGAGCACCTGCTCGGCGACGACCGCTTCACCACCAAGTACGCGGTCCTCGAACCGGACCTCCTCCCCGGCGACGAGGCGCTCGTCGAGGAGGCCAAAGAGCGCATCTGGGAGTCGAACGTCGACGAGGTGGTCGACGACCGCCACGGGTTCGTCCGCGAGCGAGCGGCGCAGTTCCTCTCGCGGCAACTCACCGCCCGCAACGCCCGGGCGTGGCTCGACGCGGCCCGCTACCGGGTCGAGAACGCGCTCGCGGCGTACGGCCTCGCGGTGCCACCGGTCGACAGCAGGTACGCCACCGACCGCCTCGACGACCTCGTCTACTACGTCCTGCGCGACTACGTCGGACAGGGCATCCTCACGATTCCGCTCCGGGACCCGCACCTCGAAGACGTGGAGGCGAACCGGGTCGGCGAGCGCGTGAAGGTCGTCCCGCGTCCCGACGTCGTCCCCGACGCGGGCGGCCGCGTGCCGACGAACCTCGCCTTCGAGACGGAGACCGAGTTCGTCAACGTGGTCACGCAACTGGCCGCCGCGGACGGCGTCGAACTCAACGCCAGCACCCCGAGCGCGAAGGTGAACGTAGACCTGCCCGACGTCGCGGAGACCATCCGCTGTGCGGTCGGGTTACCGGTCGTCAGCGAGGGCGGACCGCACGTCTCGGTCCGCAAGCAGTCCACCGACGCGATGACGGCGGTGGACCTCGTCGCCCTCGACGCGCTGTCGACGGAGGTGGTCACCCTGCTCTGGATGCTGTACGAGCACCACGGCGTGGTGCTGTTCTCCGGGCCGACCGGCGTGGGCAAGACGACGCTGATGAACGCCCACATGCCGTTCATCCGGTACGACGACCGGCCCATCAGCATCGACGAG
>JBDGSQ010000122.1:0-21090 GCA_042217455.1 Haloferacaceae archaeon
AACTTGCCGGTGATGTAGTCCTCGACGCGCTGGCTCTCGGGGTTCTCGAATATCTTCTCGGTGTCGTCGTACTCGACGAGTTTGCCGCCGGTGAGAAACACCGCGGTCTGGTCGGAGATGCGCGCGGCCTGCTGCATGTTGTGGGTGACGATGACGACGGTGTACTCCTCGGCGAGGTCCTCGACGAGGTCCTCTATCTTCGAGGTCGCGATGGGGTCGAGGGCGCTCGCCGGTTCGTCCATCAGGATGACCTCGGGACCGACCGCGAGACAGCGGCCGATGCAGAGCCGCTGTTGCTGGCCGCCGGAGAGCCCGAGCGCGTTGTCGTCGAGGCGGTCTTTCACCTCGTCCCAGAGCGCGGCCTGCCGGAGGGCCCGCTCGACGAGTTCCGTCTCCTCGTCGGTCGGGCGTCCGAGCAGCGAGCCCAGCAGTCCCCGGTCGACGTCGCCCTGTTTCCGCGGCGCGTAGGAGATGTTGTCCCTGATGGACTTCGGGAACGGGTTGGGCTGCTGGAACACCATTCCGACGCGCTTTCGGAGTTCGACGAGGTCGGTCTCGTCCTGGTACACCTCGACCCCGTCGAGCCTGACAGACCCCTCGACGCGGGCCCCCCGAACGCGGTCGTTCATCCGGTTCAGGCTGCGCAGGAACGTCGACTTCCCGCAGCCCGACGGCCCGACGAGGGCGGTGACGCTCTTCTCGGGGATGTCCATCGAGACGTGCTGGAGCGCCTGTTCGTCGCCGTAGTAGACGTCCAGGTCGCGGACGGAGAGCTTCGGCTCCCCGTCGAACTCGAAGTCGGTCCAGTCCGCCTCGATCGTCTCCTCTCTCTGAGCCATCTGTCGCTCCGTCGATTCGGTCGTCGTGTCGGCCGCGGCCTCGGACTCCCCGTCATCGACGGGGACCTCGGCCTCGGTGAGTCGTGGTCCGTCAGTCATTGGTACAGTCGCCTCCGGAAGTAGATGCGAGTCGCGATTCCCACTGCGTACAGCGAGAGCACCACCAGCAGGAGGACGAGCGCGGTCGCCCACCCGAACTCGATCGGCGCGCCGACGCCCGCGGTGATGACGGCGAACAGCTGGTAGGGCAGCGCCGTCGCGGGAGCGAGCAGTGCCTCGTTCGTGACGAACGGGGGCGTCGCCTGCAGGTGGAACGACGAGAGGACGTGCGGGGCCTCCGCGAGGAACGGCTCTCTGGTCAGCACCAGCAGGATGGGAGCCGTCTCGCCCGCGATGCGCCCGACGCCCAGAATGACGCCGGTGAGGACGCCCGGCACCGCCGCCGGGAGCACGACGCTCCGTATCGTCTGCCACTTGTCGACGCCGAGGGCGGCGCTCGCGTCCCGGTACTCGTCCGGGACGTTGAGGAGCGCCTCGCGGCTGGTGATGAGCACCAGCGGGAGCAGCATGAACCCGAGGACGAGCTGGCCCGCGAGTATCGTGCTGTGGTTGCCGAGCCGCGGCACGAGGAAGGCGTAGCCGAACAGCCCGTAGACGATGCTCGGCGTGCTCCAGAGGCCGTTGGTCGCCGTCTCGACGACCGCCGTCAGGCGGCCCTGCTCTGCGTACTCGGTGAGGTAGACGGCCGCGCCCACGCCGAGCGGCACCGCGAAGGCGACCGCGCCGACGACGAGCCAGACGGTGCCGACGATGGCGGGGAGGACCCCGTTGACGTCGAACATCAGCCCGTAGCCGTTCGTGACGAACGGCAGGGCGGGGGGCCAGAGCTGTGCCCCCTGCAGGAGCCGGTCGAGGCCCTTCTCCGTCACGAAGACGACGAGCAGGACGAGGACGACGAGCAGCGCCGCGGCGTTGACCGTCATCAGCGCGTGTGCCCCGAGTTGCCGCCCGCGTGCGCCGAAGCCCCGGTGGGCGACGGCGGCCGCCCAGAGGGCGAACAGTCCGACGCCGAGCGAGAGCACGGCGACCGCGACGGTCCCGACGAACGTGGCCGACAGCCCGGTCGGGCTCCACGACCAGCCGGGGCCGACGAAGCCGGTGAGCACCGCGGCGCCGAGAACAACCGCCGCCGCTCCGACGGGGAGCGTCGTGCCGAGGTCCTCGCTGACCGACAGGGTCGCGGCCGTCACCGCCATCGCGGCGACGACGGCGCCGAGCACGCCGAGGGTCGGGCCGACGTGCGCGCCCGTCGTGAGCGTCAGGCCGACGGCGACGAACGCCACGCCGCCGTAGCAGAAGGCCGTGAACGCGCCGACCCGCCGGTCGGGAGCCGTGTCGTCGTAGTCGAGATACGAGACGACCCCGATGGCGACGAGGACGACCCCCGAGAGGACGTGTGCGAGGCCGAGTCCGGTCGCGACCGGCAACCCCGCAACGGTCCCGTCGAGGGACACCCACTGGAACAGGAGCGCCCAGCCGGCGGCGATAGAGAGCACGGCCAGCGCGGCAGGAACCGGCGCGAGTCGGTCGATGATGCCGGCCTCGCTGACGAGCGACTGACCGACCTCGCGAGAGTGCTCACCGCTCACCGCCACCACCCCACGGGGGTCGAGACCGCACAGGCACGGCTCATTGGTCTCCTCCGAGCGTCCGTCTCATCCGACGTTCGACCGCCTGTGAGACGACCGAGAGCGACAGGACCGTCACGAAGAGGACGACCCCGGCGGCGAACAGCGCAGAGAGCTGCATCGGCCGGCCGGCGGCGACGCCGTACTGGCTCGCGATAACCGACGTCAGGGTAATCGTGTTCCCGAAGACGTCGTACAGCGGGTCCGGGAGCTTCGTCACGTTGGCGAGAATGACCGTGGCGGCCATCGTCTCGCCGAGCGCCCGCCCGACGCCGAGGATGATAGCGGCGGAGACGCCGGAGACGGCGGCCGGGAGCGTCACCCCCACGGTCGTCTGCCAGTCGGTCGTGCCGAGCGCGACGGAGCCGTCCTGTACGGGACCGGGGACAGCCGTCAGCGCGTCCTCGGCGACCGAGACCACCGTCGGGAGCGCCATCACGCCGATGACAGTGCCGACGACGAACAGGCTCCCGAGGGTCGGCAGCGAGAAGACGTCCATCATGTAGCGGTTGATGACCACGTAGCCGATGAAGCCGTAGACGATCGACGGGATGCCCGCGAGCAGTTCGATCGCCGGCTTGATCGCCTCTCGAATCGACGGCGGTGCGATCTCGCTGACGAACACCGCCCCGGCGACGCCGAGGGGGCCGGCCACGAGCGTCGCGATGATGGTGGTGACGAACGTCCCCCACAGCATCGTCGCCAGCCCGTACCGGTTCGCACTGGTGCTCCAGACCGTGCCCGTCAGGAGCGCCGTGCCCATCCGCCGGACGGCGGGCAGCGACTGGACGAAGAGGTAGACCGTGACGAGCCCGAGGACCGTGACCGTCGAGACGGTGGTGAGAAACGACAGCGAACGCGCCGTCTCGGCCTGATAGGAGACCCAGCCGTACGCCACGACAGCGAAAAACACGACCGCCGGGTAGGCGGTGACGTCCGGCACTGCCAGGAACGCGACGAACGTCGCGACGAGCGAGAGCCCCCCCACGACCGCTGCGGCGAGCGCCGGTGGTTCGAGTCTGGCCGCGGAGCGTCGAACGCGCTCTACGGCCGCGATTCCGGACATCGGTGGTCGTCCTCAGACCGTGTCCGGGAGCTTCGCGAGCTCTTCTTTCCGGCGGCTGTCCGAGAGCGTCGCGTACCCGGCGGGGCCGACGTACTCGGCCTGCCCGTACTCGTGGAGTATCATGCGGAGGAAGGCGGCCTCCTTCTTGGAGGTCCCGTCGTAGGTGTAGCAGTGCAGGTCGCGCGCCAGCGGGTACCCCTTGTCGGCGAGGTTCTTCCCCGGCTCGTAGACGGTGCCCTCGAAGTTCAGTGCCACCGCGGGCACCTGCTCGGAGACGAACGCGAGCGCCATGTAGGCGATGGCGTTGCTGGAGTTCTTGATCGCCGTCGCCACCTGCTGGTTCTCGCCCTTGCGGACGTCGACGCCGGGCATCTTCGCGTCGGAGCTGCCCAGCATGTTCACGCGGAACGAGGTGTCGGTGCCGGAGCCGACCGCGCGGCCGATGGCCTGAATCTCCTTGTCGGGGCCGCTGTAGCCGTCGACCTCAGACCAGTTCTCGATGTTACCCTTGTAGATGTCGCGGACGGTCTGGGCGTCGAGCTGCTGGACGCCGGCGTCGTAGATCGCCTTGCTGACGACGATGGGCTGGGCGTCGACGCCGACGACGTGGTTGACGAACTTGTCGTAGTCGACGTCCTCGAGTTCGGCCTTGACCGGCGCGCTCGCGTCGCCGATGTCGACCTGCCCGTTCATCACCTTGGTGAGGCCGACGCCGGAGTGGCTCAGGCCCACGCTGACCTTGAACGGCGGGTCGCCGTTCTCCTTGGCCTCGAAGCCGTAGAGGCCGGCCCAGTAGTCGGCCATCGGCTTGTCCGTCTCGATGTCGTGTTCGTCCCACGGCCAGTACTCCTTGTCCTTGGCCGGCGGGTTGTAGTTCCACACCGAGGCGGCCTTGCTCGTGATCGGGTACACCGTCGAGGAGCCGCCCGCGGTGAGCTGTGAGACCTTCGCCTGGGTCTGGGTGGTCTGCTGGGCCGTGGTCGTGTCGGCAGCCGTCTGCTCGGTCGTGCCGGCCGCCGTCGTCTCGGCGTTCCCCCCCGAGTTCCCCGAACAGCCCGCCAGGGACGCCGTTCCGACGGCCCCCGTCGTGAGGATGAACTTCCGCCGCGATACCAGGTCGGACAGACGCTCTGAGTCGTTCGCCATCACCTGAATCCAGACGAATCTGCACTAAAGCGGTTTATAATAGGGGTACGAGAGACTACTGGCAGGACAGTTCGGCACGGAGCGGTACGCGTCGCTCCGGTTCACTATATATCACACCGGTACCGTTCCCACTCGTCGCGGCGAGTACGGAGCGGAGCGTCTGTCTCAGACCGACGGCACCGACCGCTCCTCTCGGGCCGACGGCACCGACGGCTCGTCTCAGGCTGGCGGCCCCTCGACCCGTGAGAGTTCGACCGTGACGCGACTCCCGCGGGGCGCGGTCTCCCCGAACCGGAGGTCGCCACCGGAGAGGTGGACGATGCGGTCGACGAGCCACAGGCCCATGCCGCTCCCGTGGTAGAGCGGTCCGATGTCGTGTTCGCCGGCGAGGACCGACCGCTCCTGTTCGGGGATGCCCGGCCCGTCGTCCGAGACGCACAGCTCGACCGCCTCCTCGTGGACGTCGACGGACACCTCGACCCGCGGCGCGTCACGGTCCGAGTGGACGACGGCGTTCTCGACGAGTTCGGAGACGGCGCGCTCTATCTGGTCGATCGCGACGACCGTCGCGGTGTCGGGGAGGGTCGCCCGTATCTCGGCGTCGGGATACGCCTCGCCGAGGAGTTCGACCTGCCGACGCGCGACGGTGGCGACGTCGAGCGGGTGGCGCGACTGCGGGTCCGAGAGCAGTTCGACGACCTGTCGCTCCTTGTCTGCGGTGTCGAGGAGCGCCTCGGCGACCTGCCGAATCGTCGCCGCGTACTCGGCGAGTTCGTCGTCGCCGCGGGTCTGAATCTCCGTCGCGTACCCGAGTATCACCGTCATGTCGTTGTGGAGGTTGTGCCGGAGGATGCGGTCGAGCACCGCGAGCTGACGCTCGCGCTCCTTGCGCTCGGAGACGTCCCGGACGACGCTCAGCGCCCGCCGCTCGCCGCGGTAGTTGACCGTCGTCGCGTTCACCTCGACCGGCACCTCCGCGCCGTCGGCCGCGAGGAACGTCGACTCGAAGCGCACGTCCTCGCTGTCGAGCAGTTCGCGCTCTCGCTCGCGGACCGTCTCCGCACGCCGAGTCGAGATGTCCTCCGGCGTCAGCGACAGCAGCTCCTCCTCGTCGTAGCCGAACAGGTCCGTGGCCGCTTCGTTGACGGCGACGAACGAACCGTCGGGTTCGTGGACGAACACCGGGTCCGAGATGCCGTCGAAGAGCTCCGCGTACTCCTCACGGGCCTGCTGGAGTTGCTCCTCGCGGCGCTTGCGCTCTGTCACGTCCGTCTGGATGGCGACGAACTCGGTGACGTCGCCGCTCTCGTCGACGACGGGCGCGACGGTCTGGCTCGCGACGTACCGCTCGCCGGACTTGCGGCGATTGACTATCTCGTGGTGCCAGACGTCGCCCGACAGGATGGTGTCCCAGAGGTCCTCGTAGAAGGCCTCGCCGTGCTCGCCCGAACTGAGCATCGCCGGCCGCCGGCCGATGGCTTCGGACTCCTCGTAGCCGGTTATCTCCTCGAACGCGGGGTTGACGTAGGCGATGGTCCCGTCGCGGTCGACGATGGATATCGCGTGGCCCGCCGACTCGACGGCCTTGCGGAAGCGTCTGAGTTCCTGCTCGCGACGCTTGCGCGCTGTGACGTCGCGGGCGATGAAGAGGACGTGCCTCCGGTCCGCGTCCGGGAAGTCGACGCGCGCGGTCCGCCCCTCGTACCACTCCACCCGGTCGTCGAACGGGAGGCGGTACTCGACGCGCTGGGTCTCGCCGGTCTCGAGCGTCTCCTGGATAGCCTCGTCGACCTCGACCGCCGTCTCCTCCGGGAGCACCTCGAACACCGACTGGTCGATGAACGCCCCCGGTTCGCGGATGGTGATGTCCTCGCTCCCCGAGAGGATGTCGACGTACCTGCTCGTCTCGTCGAAGACGAACGTGTAGTCCGGGGAGGCCTCGAAGGTCGCTTGCAATCGATTTCGGTGCGCCCGCAACTGCTCGTTGTTCGCGGCGAGTTCCTCGGCCACCTCCGCCTCCTGTCTGCCGTACTGCAGAAGGTAGTAGACGAGCGCCACCGCGAGGACGCTGACGGCGAACCCCGGGAGTTCGGCGAGCGGGAGTGACACACCGAGCACCGTCAGGAGCTGTCGGAGCGCCATCAGCGCGAGCAGCAGGCTCAGGAAGCCGAACCGGCGGTCCGACGTCGTATAGAGCAGGACGAGCGACGCGCCGAACCCCACCACTCGCAGGAGGAGCGAGACGCCGGTGGTGAGAGACGACGGAATCATGCACTGTGCGCAGGGTCCCGGGGTGGGTGAAACCCGCCGACACCCTCCGATACGTCGCGTTTCTGCAGTCTCCCCTTGAAGATACTGTCTTCGGCGTCAGCTAGTCAGACTCCTCCCACGGCCCGTCTCCGCCCGGCGACGACCGCAGTTCCACGGTCACGATGCTCCCCCGCGGACTGTTCTCTGCGAACCGGAGGGACCCGCCGGAGCGGTCGACGATCCAGTGGACCAGCCACAGGCCCAGTCCGCTCCCGTGGTAGAGCGGGCCGATCTCTCGCTCGCCGGTCAGCACCTTCCGCTCCTGCTCGGGGATGCCCGGCCCGTCGTCTGCGACCCGGAGCGTGACCGCCTCGTCGACTCTCGCGACGCTGACGTCGACGGTGGGCCGCTCCCGGTCGTTGTAGCGAATCGCGTTCTCGACGAGTTCCTCGACGGCCGTCGCCAGCGTCGAGAGCGCGAAGACCGACGCCGACACCGGCACGGACGTCCGGATGCGGGCCTCGGGGTACGTCTCGCGCATCGAGTCGACCGTCTCCGAGACGACCGTCCCGAGGTCGAGCGTCGTCGGCGACGGCTGTCGCAGCAGAATCTCGACGACGCCGCGCTCCTTTTTCGCCGTGTCGAGCAACCGGTCGCTCCGCCGGATTATCTTCGTGGCGTACGCGGCCACCTCCTCGGAGCCGAACCGGCGTATCTGCTCTGCGTGGCCCTGTACGACCGCCATGTCGTTGTGGAGGTTGTGACGGAGGACGCGGTCGATGACCTGCAGCTGTCGCTCGCGTTCGGTGCGTTCGGTGACGTCCCGGCCGGTCCCGGCGACGATGCGGTCGCCCCGCGAGTCCGCGAGCGCGTTCGCCACGAACTCGTAGGGAATCTCCTCGCCGTCGCCGGTCACGACGGTGACCTCCGTGCGCGTCGAGCCCTGCGTCCGCACCTCCCGGAAGTGCTCGCGTATCCGCTCGGCCTGGTCGTCACGGAAGAACTCGACGATGGGAGTCGACCGCGCCTCCGCGACCGTGTAGCCCCAGAGGTCGCTCGCGGCCTGGTTCCACCAGCGGAGCGTCCCGTCGTCGTTGACGATGAAGAAGACGTCGTCGACGCTGTCGAGGATTCTGCTGGTGTACTCGCGGTGCGCGCGGAGGCGGCGGTTCGTCTGCATTAGCCGGGTCCGGATGGACTCGGGCTCTCTCAGGTTCCTGACGACGGCGAAGGTCGCGGAACCGTCCTCGTCGCCGAAGGCGGTGGGGTCGACTTCGACCGGAACGCGCTCGCCCGCCTTCGAGAGCAGGGCGACCTCGAGTGGCTCGTCGACCGTCTCGCCGGGCAGTCGCTCGTACCGGTCGCGGAGCGTCTGGCGGTCCTCGGGCGCGACGAACTCCGTGACGGGTTCGTTCGACAGGTCGTCTCGCTCGTAGCCGCACAGCTCGGCGAACGCGTCGTTGACGAACTTGATCTCGCCGTCGCGAACGACGACGACCCCGTCGTTCACCGCGTCGGCGACGCCGTCGTTCACCGCGTCGACGACTGCCGAGTACCGCCGTTCGAGTTGCGGTCGCTCGGCCGCCACCGCCTCCCGCTCGGCCGCCACCGCCTCCCGCTCGGCCCGCGCCTGTTCGACGAGTCGGCGCACCCACCCGGCGACGGCGAGCGCCGGGTCCGCGCCCGCCTCGACCCGGTGCACGTACCCAGCGAGCGGCGTCGAGAACACCTCGCGGGCGAAATCTCCCGACTGCTCGTCGGCGGCGTCGTCTCCCGACTGCTCGTCGGCGGCGGCTCCCGACTGCTCGTCGGCGGCGTCGTCTCCCGATTCCACGCCGGCAGCGTCGTCTCGTCCCGAGCCCGCGACGAGGACGACCGGGAGGGCCGGGGCAGCCTCCCGAACCCGTTCGAGGAGGGTCAGTCCGTCAGTCTCCGGGAGTTCGACCGGGGCGACGACGCAGTCGAACTCGGCGTCGTCGAGCCGCGAGAGCGCCCGAGCGCCGGTCTCCGCGGTCGAGAACGTCGCGTCCTCTCCGAGGTCGCCGAGCCGGTCGCCCGTGCGCTCGACCGACCCCGTCCCGGGCGCGACGTAGAGGACGCGCAGACGAGTCATACGGCGGCTTCGTAACCACCTCACGTAAGTGTACCTTCCCGAACGGCGAGGTGTCGGGAGAGACCGACCGGGAATCGGGCGTCGCCGGGGACGCAGGCGCCGCCGTCGACTACCGGAGGTCCCGCGCTCGCTCCCACGTCCGCACGAGGTCCGTGAGCGTCCGGTTCACCGGCACCGACAGGTCGCGGTCGCACGCACGAGAGACGACTTCCCCGTTGATGGCGTCCACCTCGGTCCGCCGCCCGGCGGTCACGTCCTGTCGCATCGAGGAGTGGTTCGCGGCGGTGGCGGCGACGACGTCGGCGAGCGCCTCCGCGGCCCGCCGGTCCGAGAGGTCGACTCCCGCTGCGCGGGCGACGCGGGCCGTCTCGCGGGCGGCGGCGCGGGCGAGGCGTTCACCCGGGCCGGCGGCGAGTGCGCCGTTCTCGACGCGCGCCAGTGCGGTGACGGCGTTGACGCCGGCGTTCACCGCGAGTTTCTCGAACCGGCGGCGGGGCATGTCGGCGGCGACGAGCGTCGCCACGTCGGCGTCGCGAAACGCCTTCCCGACCCGCTCTGCGAGGGGGTCGGTCCCGCCGTCGCGGGCGCCGAGGACGACCCGGCCGACGCCGGTGCACTCGACGTGACCCGGTTCGCGAAGGCGCGCGCCGTAGGTGGCCGTCCCCGCGAGGACCGTCGTCGCCGGTTCGAGGCGGTCGGCTAGCGTCTCCTCGGTCAGACCGTTCTGGAGCGACAGCGCGGCGTCGAACGACCCGGTCGCGAGCGTCTCGGCGGCCGCTGCGGTGTCGAACGCCTTGACGGTCACGACAGCGAGATCGGCGGTGAGGCCGCGCCCGTCGGTGACGGCGTCGGGGGAGACGCGGTCGTCGACGGCCCCGGTGATCCGGAGGCCCCCCTCGCGGACGCGGGAGACGTGCGGGTCCCGCCCGACCAGCGTCACGCGGCAGGTCCGGGCGAGCAGGCCGCCGAGCAGACTCCCGAGGCTCCCCGCCCCGAACACGACGACGTCCATCACGCGGGGCGGTCAGTCCTCGGTCCAGTAGTAGATGTCCTCTTTCGGCGCGCCACAGTTCGGACAGTGGTCCGGCAGGTCCTCGATGTCGCCCATCTCGCCGCAGGTCGCACAGCGCCACGCGAGCTCGGCCTCGCCGAAGTCGTGGCCGGCGCGCTCGTGGGAGATCGACATCGACGACACGCCCTCGCGGACCGTCACGTAGAAGCCGTCCTCGTCGAAGCCCCGGATTGTGCCGAGTTTCTCGCCGTCGCCGTCGTAGACGGTCGTTCCCACCGTCGCTCGCAGGTCGCCGTCGTCGGTCATGGGCGTATATTTCGCGCGCGACGACAATAAAAAGCGGCGGTCGTCCGGGCCGACGAGGGGTCGAAATCGGGAGACTGTGTCTCTGTCTCCTCCATGTGATGGGTCGGCGCGGAGAGAGGACGCGCCCGTCGGGTCGCGTTGAACCCTCGCGGCCGGACCGCTCGCTCTCGTCGAATCGACGAGGGACGGAAGACTGTCGAGGCGGACGGCTTCCCGTCGAAGCGAGTTCGCCTCCGAGTGACGAGATACGGAGAGAGCCCTCCCGCTCCGACATCGCCTCTGTGACGGTCAGCAACCTCCGCTTTCTCCGTCCCGTCCCCCTGTTTCGATACTGTCTGCTCGGTTATAGATAACGAGTGACTGCGACGCTTGCCCAGGTCGGTGAGAGAGTATTACAGACGCAGTACCGGTGGTTGCTGGCGTTCGCACACAGTGGAGGTGCGACGCGGTAAAATGACATGTGAAAGAGAATCCATCGAGGCTGTCCCGGTGAGGTGGGGGAACTACCCCGCGCCAGCGGTCACGCTGCGTTTCAGGCGACTGTCGACGACGGCGGATTCGGAACGTTCCATCGTCGACGGGAGCTATCAGTTCCCCGAAGCCCGGCCCGTCGGAGGAGACGAGCGCACGGAGCGTTGCCGTACGGGTCGCTGACAGCGGGGTCGCTTCGAGGTCGACTCGCATCGGCCGTCGTGCTCACCTCGCGTTCCATCTCTCGCGTGCCACTTCAGAGAGAAACGTCCAGTTCTGTCGCCCTTCTGCTGCGGACGGGGCGCGAATCGGTCGTAACCGACTCCCATAATCGTGCGCTATCGGAGCCGGAATTTACGAGTATCGCACCGAAAATAGGAGGTCCGTCGGTGACGACGGACCTAATTCAGACGCATTTGCCGATGAACTCGAACCGTTCCACTGTCGGGTCGCCGTTGGCGTTCACAGTGATGTGCACCCGGAGTCTGAGTTGCAGGTTGTCCTCCGAACCCTGACTGGTGACGACGAGGTTGAGTATCGCGGTGACAGTTTCCTGAGGGTCCTTGACGTTCGCGTTGACCGATGCGGCGCCGTTCAGTTGGTACTGTACTCCTTCGGAATCCTCGGCCTTGACCCCTTGGAGGTTCAAGTGGCCGTTGAGGTGGAAACCACCGGCGCCGTCAGAACGAGCGTTCAGGTTGTACTGGAGGTACCCCTGTGTGACCTCCATCCACTCCTCAGTACACGGGTTGGGGAAACCCGCTCCTTCGAGAGACACTCTCTCCGGTGTGTCCGCCATCGCCGTTCCCGTGAACGCGACGCCTGCGAGCCCGCTCGCGGCGAGTGTTTTAATTGCGGTCCGTCTCGTAGTTTCGTGTCGACCGAAATCGTGCTCGGTCGGTGATTCGTCGTCCGTCATGATTTCGGTCATCGGGGCGGGTCCCTCTCACGACGCCACTCCGCCGTGATTTCACCCGCCTCTACGACCAGAATCAGCTACCGCTCACGAGGTCATTGTTATTGGGTCCTACACCTCGTGATACCGTCGATGTCGGGAGTTATTTCGAGTTAACGCGAGATAGCGAGCGAGTAACGGCAGTTGAACAGCGGGTAAGGGAGTTTCTCTGTATCTCGCACGTCGTTCTCGTCGGTCGCCGAGGGATTCACAGCGCCGACACGTGAATGGGCGGCGATTTCGGCAGGTGCGCAAACGCGTCTGTCACCCAGAGGGCTTCGGTGCCGATGTGGTTAACAGGGTGGAGAGACCCGTTCTCACATGAAGTCCGCGATGCCGGACTGTTTGTTCTTGTCGTTTTCGAATATCGACTCCAGGCTCTTTTCGAGCACTTCGAGGCGCTGTTTCGTGTAGTCCCGGCAGTCGAACTCCTCGGCCACCTCGATGGCGGCGTCCATGTACTTGTTCACCGACCCGCGGTGGACGGTGAGGTTGACCCGGCCGCCGCACTCGCGGCACTCGCCGGTCAGGGGCATCCGCCGGTACTTCTCGCCGCAGTCGAGACAGCGGGTCTCCTGGCGCGAGAACGCCCGGAGGTTGCCGATGAGGTCCGGCAGGAAGTGGTACTCGATGACCCGCTCTGCCACGTCCGTCTCGTCGACGGCGCGGAGCTTCCGGGCGAGCGCGAGCTGGGCGTCCATCTTCTCCATCATCGACCCGAGCGTCTTGTACGCAGAGAGGTCCGGCCCGAGCGCGATGTTCGAGGTGTCGTGGGTGTGGTCGAAGCCGTGGTACTCCTCGTCGGTGTCGAGGATGTCCTCGGCGATCTGAACGTCGACGTCCTCGGGGTCCGCCATCTCGCGGGTCGCCTCGTAGAACTCGCGGGGGTACTCCCGCACGATGTCCATGTTGTGCGCCTCGTCGTCTATCTCCGAGGGGTCGATGCGCGAGGACATCACCAGCGGCGCGTCCATCTGCCCGCCGCGCTTGTCGGGGAGGAACTCCTTCGAGAAGTTCAGCAGGCCGTCCATCAGCAGCATGACGCAGTCCTCGTCGCCGTCGCACTGGCCGCTGTAGAGGTCGTTGGCGACGAGCGTGTGGGTGTCCGATACCGTGAGTGAGTAGGTGTGTTCGACGTCGCTCTCAACGAATTCAACAGCCACAATCTCGTCGAGCCAAGCATCACCACCGTCGCCGAAGAGCCGCTGGGTTCGAAGTTCAGTCGATTCGATGACGTTCCTGAGCGTGTCATCTGTTCTCGGTAGATGGAATCCAATTCTCTCGGCAAATCTGGCAGCGTTCTCGGACGTGATCTTCAACACCCACGTCTCGAACTCGTCCATTTCGTCCTGGTAGAACTCGGCGAGTGCGCCCGACGAAGGGACCCGAGTTGCAGAGTATGTCTTCGTGGCAATACCGAATCGTTTGAGTGAGGCGACAATGTCGGACTGAAGCTCACGACTGACCGTGTGAGCGCGAACTTCGATTCGGTCGCGTGAGGCGCTACCGTCACCGCTGAAGTACGCGGCGAGGAATGCACGGAGGATCGACCTCGGTGCAGATAGAATCGAATCCGGAACCCGTTTCGTCTCCGCCCCTGTACCTGCGTTGAAGACGTCGGAGAACAGTATCGCAACGAGTCGACTAGAGACAGTAACCTTCCACTCGTTCTCCTCGAAGGCCTCTACAGAGAGCGCGTCTGCAAACGTCTCGATGATGTGTTTACGGGCGACGTCATCCGGGATACAGATAGTCGTCTGGTAATACGAACCGGACTCCTTTCGGGTGAATCCTTCTGCAGCGTAATACCCGAGCAGAGTAGCGAAGTCGTCACCGATGCTCAATGTACGCGTAACAGAGGCAGTATCACGACGAACACCGAGTTCGATATCGTTGGGAAGACGTTCAACTGCCTCCTGCTCTCCGAACAGTGAGGTGAACACAGAGACGGGGACGCTGTCACGATTCACCCAGTTGTAGACAGTCGATTGGCTCTTGTCGAGGTATTCGGCAACAGGCTTGAGATATCCTCTCTCGTCAAATGCCTCGTCGAAGAGTGACTTGATATTATCCTCACCTAGCCCCCGAACCACCAAATCATCGTGAGGTATCGCACCGCTTTCAGCGAACTCTTGTAGAAGGTCCACCGTGACTTCTGAACCATCAAACTCGACATTCTTGGGTGCAGGAACCTGATCTCCGACGTTCATCTCCCGAGCTTCGATCTCTTCAACGCCCCCGTCCCACCTCCTCATCGAGTGATCCGGTGTCACCGTCAGCTCACGCCCGCTCCGCGTCTCGATTCGGACGAAGTGGTCCTGCGAGGGGTGCTTCGAGACCGCCGTGACCGGTTTCAGAACCTCGCTTCCGGAGTCGTCTATCGAGGGGACGACCACGTCACCGTCGAGTTCCTGCACGAGCGTGCCGAAGTCGTCCTCTCGCGGGTCGTCGAGTCGGTCCTCGACGAGGCGCTGGATGTGGTCGTAGTGCCACTCGTCGTCCTCGTCGCAGAACCAGACTTTCGTCTCCGGGTGAAAGCAGTTCCGGCGCTTGGCCGCGTGGAAGTACGGGTGCGCGTAGCCGACGGCCGCGGAGGTGAAGCCGACGACGCGGCCGACGACGGCCGCCGAGGTGTGCGGGGCCATCCCGAAGACGAGTTCGCCGACGAGGTCGTCGCGCTCGTTCACCTCGTAGAACGGCGGCAGGTCGTAGTAGCGCTCCAGCAGGTCGTCGACGAAGTCGGCGGTCTTGAGCATGTGCTCGGCCGCGCCGTCGGAGAGGACGATGTCCTGCACTTTCAGCTCGACGAGCTGGTCGTCGTGGCGGAGCGGTTCGCCGTCGACGTCGGTCTCGTAGCCGAGTTCGCGGAAGTGGTCGGCGGTGACGTCGAGTTCCTCCGGGCGGACGGCGGTGACCGGGAGGTCGGTCATGTCGTAGCGGACCGTCCCGTCCTTGAACGTGGTGACGCCGTGTTTCGCCCGGAGGACGCCCTTCTCGATGGGTTCGGGCGTCTTGTTCGCGGAGGTCAGCCCCTCGACGCCCTTCAGAATCTCGAAGGCCGCCTCGCGCTCGCCGACGGCGTCGAGAGCGTCGTGGAACTGCTGGCCGAGGTCGACCGTCTGGTACTCGGGCGACCGGACCACCTGCTCGCAGCGGGGACACTCGACCCGGCCGGACTCGTCGGGGTCGACCACGGTGCCGCAGTCCGGACACTCGTAGTAGGGTTCCGTGTGACTGCCACAGTCCGGACAGGAGATCTCGAAGGTGTGGGTGTCGCAGTCGGGGCAGGCCCGGGTGCCGACCTCGACTTCGAGGACGCCGCGACCGTGCTCGGTGCGCGACCGGGCGGCGTCGGCGACGTTGCGCTGACTGCCGCCCGCAGTCGAGATCGGAAAGAGCGTGTGGACCGCGGGCGAGAGGTCGCGGCTCTCTGATTTCTCCGGGCGCCCCATCCGGTTGCCGATGCGGGTCGGCGCGCGCTCGCGGACCGCGAAGGGGGCCACCTCCGCGACGGCCTTCGTCGCGTTCTCGCCGCCGTCCCACGACCGTGCCTCCGGGGAGAGGTCCTCCCACTCCGCGCGGAGCCCCTCGGTCACGCCGAGCGAGCGGACGAGCGGTCGCCAGTCCGGGATGCGGAGCGCGTCGGGGGTCTGTGAGTGCTCGACGAGGAGTCGCTCCAGCGCCCGTCGCGTGGTCTCGGTGCGCTCGACGGTGAGGACGCCCTCGCCGTCGCCGGCCTCGTAGCCGACCACCTCGCCCTCGGCGACGGCCTCCGCGAGGGCCTCGAACTCGTCGACCGTGATGTCGTGCCAGAGGTAGGTGTACTTCGGGTGGAGCGGCGCGTCGTACTCGCTCGCCCACGTCAGCGCCTCCTCGGCGGTGGGGTCTGCGAGGTCCACCAGGGGGTCGTCCCGGAGCGCCTGCACGTTCGCGCCGGCGTGTTCGAGGTCCTGCACCCACCACTCGACGGTGTAGGAGGCGGGCGCGAGCGGGTGGTTGTTCTCGACGAACTCGCCGTAGTTGACGAGGTACTCGCCGAGGTCCAGAATCTCCTCGACGCCGTTGCGCACGTCGAGGGCCTCCCCGGGGTCGTCGATGCGGCGGACGTCGCCGTTGGCGAGTCTGACCGTCGGCCCCTCGATGCTGTCGACGGGGACGACGCCGGCGGCCTTGCCGGGTCGCTCGGTCTTTATCTGCGTGCCGGTGGCGAGGAAGTCGTCGACGAGGTGCATCGTCGCCGGGTGGACGCCGGCGGTGGCGAACCCGTGGTTGCGCGCGCGCCCGTACCGCAGGCGGAAGCCGCCCGCCTCGATCGGGTGTCCGAACACCGGGCGACCGGCGATGAGGTCTCTGAGGTACTTGGTCGCCGGTTCGACGCGGGGCGGGCCGGGCTCCTCGTCCGCTCCCGCGTCGGCGTCGTCGCCGCCGTCGTCGGTCGCCTCGCCCTCCTCGTCGCCCTCAGCGTCGGCGTCGCCGTCGTGGCCGATGGTGCCGTCGATGAGGTCCTGGAGCCACGGCCAGTCGACCTCCTCCAGGTTGCGGGTGTACCGCTGTATCTTGGGGGCCTTGAGCGCGATGCCCTCGGCGAGAACCAGACACATGCCGCCGCGGGCGTTGTTGGTGTCGACGCGTTCGAGGTCCCGAAAGCCGGAGACCTCCTCGTCGCCGGTGGCCTCGCCGTCGAGCATGATGGGCATGTGCTCGGCGATGAACTTCGTCTCCTTGTCCTTCGGCGAGTACTGGAGGCCCGTCTCCTTGTCGTAGAGGGAGACCTCCTCCGCGTAGCGTTCGACCTCCAGGTCGCGTGCGCGGTACTCGTCGACGCCGAGCAGCGACCGGGCGTAGTCGGCCACCAGCACCGAGAGCGCCTGCGCGGTCCCGCCCGCCGAGCGGATCGGGCCGGCGTAGTAGACGTTGACGAATTCGGTCTCGTCGTCGTTCTCGAGCACCTCGACGCGGTCGATACCCTCGATCGGGGCGGCGACGACGCCCTCGGTGAGGAGAGCGACGGCGGTCCGGACCGCGCCCTCTATCTTCCCGGCTTTCGTGTCGTAGTCGCCGACGGTCCCCTCGACGAAGTCGGTGACCAGTTCGAGCGCCGCCTCCTCGCGGGACATCTCCCCCTCGAGGTCGCGGACCCGCGCTGCGACGCCGTCGATGCCGAGGATGTTCTCGACCCGGTCGGCCATGTCCTGTGCGACCGGAATCTCGACCTCCGTGGCGGGGTCGCGTCCCTGTCCCTTCGCGGCCTCCGCGAGTTCGAAGGCCTCGTCGAGCCGGTCCTCGATCCGCGCGAAGTACCGCTCGTCGTCCGGTCTCACAGCCAGAGGTCCAGTTCTGTGGTCTCGTCGTACGCTCGCTCGAGCGGTTCCTCGAAGGCCCGGAGGTGTACTTCGCCGGCGAAGACCGTCGCCGCGTTGAGGTGGCCCGCGAGCGACTGTCCGCTCGGCCGCGAGAGGACCGCGTGGGTGTGCGCGAACGGTTCGCCGTCCAGCGTCGCGACGTTCCCGACGCAGGCGGCGACTTCGAGGCGCTCGTCGAAGGTCACCGACCGGTACTCCCCCTCCTCCTGGTCGTAGTACCAGAGCTCGGCGTCCCGCACCGACCCCACGCCCTCGAACCACGCCGACTCGACGTCCTCGCGCGCGGCGAACTCCTCGAGCTCCTCGCGCCAGTCGGCCCCGTGTTCGAGGCGCAGGAGGAATTCTCGGTCGACAGACAGTTCTCGCGCGTCCATGGGATGCAGAACGGAAGTCGGCGACAAAAAGCTAACCGAACGGGCGGTCCGGCGACCCGCCGCGCCGCCCCCGGCGACGTCGCGGAGACGTGACGCGTCGCTCGATGGCGAGACGGGCCGGGAGTGGGGAGGGTCGCGGGCGAGACGGGTCGGGGGCGTGGTCGCCGGGGACTATCGCCAGTCCGGAAGCGACGGTGCGGTCTCGACGTCTACCGAGAGCCAGGCCTCGTCGCTGGCGAGGTCCGCGATGACGAGCCGGCAGCCGTCGGGACCTGAATCGACCGAGGCCATGACCTCGGGGGACGAGCCATCTGCGGTTGCCGTCGCATCCGGCGTCATGTATGATAGATAGTGTCACCCCTACATAAGTACGTCGAATCGGCAGCGGCGCTCGTTCGGATGCAGTCGGTCGAATTCCCCGAAATCCCCGGAGCGAGACGCTCGCAGGCGGTCCCGACACAGTGCGTGCACGGGACGGCAGCGAGCGCACGCGGGAGCGGCGGGAGCCGTGACACGGTCACAGGGAGGCCGAGAGCGGGTGTGTCACGGTGGCATTCCTTCGTAGACTACATGAGGAGGCAGGCTGTAACCCGTCCATATGAAGGTAGCCGAAGCGATGACGCCGCGGGAGGAAGTCGTCACGGTCGAACTTCCCGGTACCCGTGACGACGTCCTCTCGTATCTCAAAGAACGGGGCTTCTCGTCGGTTCCCGTCGTCAAACCCACCGACGAGGGCGAGGAGTACCGCGGCCTCGTCTCGCGCGACGACCTCATCGAGCACCCGAACGAGGACCAGCTCGCCATCCTGATGCAGACGGTACCGACGACGACGGCAGACGCGGAGCTCGTCGACGTGGCCCGGATGATGGTCGAGGAGAACGCCCGACGCGTCCCGGTCGTCGACGGGGAACTCGAGGGCATCATCACCGTGACCGACGTCGTGCGGGCCATCGCGCGCGACAACGAGGACGGCGAGACGGAGGTCGGGGACCTGGCGACCCGCGAGATAAACACGACCCACGCCGCGACGCCGCTGACGGTCACGGAGCGAGAAATCTACTACGCGCGCGTGCCCTACGCCGTCGTCCTCGACGACGAGGGGGAGATGACCGGCATCATCACCGAGGTCGACATCATCGACGTCGCCCGCGTCGTCGAGGGAGAGGACGACACGGGGGACTCCATCGCGAATCAGGACGACGAGTGGATGTGGGAGGGCATCAAGGCGGTCGGCAACCGCTACCTCCCGACCCGGAACGTCGAGATTCCGGCCGAGCCCGTCGAGAACTTCATGACCGCCGACGTCGAGACGGTCACCAGCCGGAAGACGGCCCGTGAGGCCGCCCAGAAGATGATAACCCACGACATCGAGCAGATTCCGCTCGTGAACGGCGACTCGCTCGTGGGCGTCGTCCGAGACGTCGACCTGCTGAGGGCCCTATGACCAGTCAGGAGCTGACCGAACTCGCCAAGCGCCGGGGCTTCTTCTTCGGCACCGCGGGCGCGTACGGCGGCGTCGCGGGCTTCTACACCTACGGCCCCGAGGGCGCCGCGCTCAAGCGCAACGTCGAGTCGGCGTGGCGCGACCGCTTCACCGTCAGAGAGGGCAACGAGGAGATCGAGTCGCCGACCATCATGCCCGAGGCCGTCTTCGAGGCGTCCGGGCACCTCGAGGGCTTCGACGACCTGCTGGTCGAGTGTCCGGAGTGCGGCGAGAGCCACCGCGCGGACCACCTCGTCGAGGACGCCACCGACGTCGAGGAGGCAGAGAGCCTCCCGATTCCGGAGATCGAGGCGCTCATCGCCGACAGCGACCTCGCCTGTCCGTCCTGCGGGGCGCCGCTCGCGGGCCAGTCGGTCGAGGAGTTCAACCTCATGTTCGAGACGTCCATCGGCCCCGGGAGCGGCCAGTCGGGCTACCTCCGCCCCGAGACGGCACAGGGCATCTTCGTCGAGTTCCCACGGCTGAAAGAGTACGCCCGCAACAGCCTCCCCTTCGGCGTCACGCAGATCGGGCCGGCCTACCGCAACGAGATATCCCCGCGGCGGAGCATCATCCGGACCCGGGAGTTCACGCAGGCCGAACTGGAGATGTTCGTCAACCCCGAGCGCGACGAACCGGACCTCGACGCCGTTCGCGACGTGAGAGCCCCCCTCTACTCCGCGGCCGAACAGCAGGACGCGGACGGCGACCCCGTCGAGACGACCATCGGCGACGCTGTCGAGGAGGGCGTCATCGCCAACGACTGGGTGGCGTACTACCTCGGCGTGGCAAAGCGGTGGTACGACCGGATCGGCGTCGACATGGACCGATTCCGCTTCCGCCAGCACCTCGCGGGCGAGCGCGCCCACTACTCGAGCGACTGCTGGGACGCGGAGGCCGAACTCGACGGCGACTGGATCGAACTCGCCGGCTTCTCCTACCGGTCTGACTACGACCTCTCGAAGCACGCCTCCCACTCCGGCGACGACTTCACCGTCTTCGAGCAGTACGACGAGCCGAAGACCGTCGAGCGGCCGGTCGTCGACCCCGACATGAGCGTCCTCGGTCCCGAGTTCGGCGGCGCGGCCGCCGACGTCGCAGACGCCCTCTCGGACCTCGCGGCCCGCGACCCCTCGGCGTTCGAGGGCGAGGAGGTGACCGTCGAGGTCGACGGCGAACCCTACACCGTCGACGTGGAGGTGGCGGACTTCCGGATCGAGACGCAGACCGAGACCGGCGAGCACGTCACCCCCCACGTCGTCGAACCCTCCTTCGGCGTGGACAGGCTCGTCTACACGCTGTTCGCCCACGGCTACCGGACCGACGAGGTCGCCGGCGAGGAGCGGACCTACCTCTCGCTGACCCCCGAGGTGGCACCGACGACGGCGGCGGTCTTCCCGCTGCTCGGCAACGACGAGGACCTCGTCGCCGTCGCCGAAGACGTCGCCGCCGACCTCCGGGCCGAGGGCCTCTCGGTCGCGTACGACGACTCGGGCAACATCGGCCGGCGCTACCGCAGGCAGGACGAGGTCGGCACGCCGTTCTGCGTCACGGTCGACCACGAGGGCATCGAGAGCGAAGGACCGGCGACCGCGACGGTCCGCGAGCGCGACAGCACGGCGCAGGTCCGCGTCCCCGTCGACGACATCCGGGGGGAACTCGTCGCGCTCCACCGGAGCGAGCGGACGTTCGAGGACCTCCGCACCGCGTACGAACCGGTCACCGAAGCCTAGGGGCACAGGCGTGTCAGAGGTAAAACGACGGCTGGTACACGCGAGCGGGACGGGCCTCCCGGTGCTGTACCTGCTGGACGTGATAGCGTGGCGACAGCTCGTCGCCCTGCTGGTTCTCGGCTCCGTCGTCGCGGCCGTCCTCGAGGTGCTCCGGCTGTACGTCGGCCTCGACTGGGCGATATACGACGAACTGACCAGAGCGTACGAACAGGACAACCCCGCCGGATACGCCCTCTACATGTTCAGCCAGACGGCCGTGGCCGTCGTCTTCGCGCCGGCCGTGGCCATCCC
>JBDGSQ010000014.1:0-8081 GCA_042217455.1 Haloferacaceae archaeon
GAAGGTCATACCACCCCGTAGGTGAAGCCGACAGAAAGGTATTGCGTCGTCTCGGAGGACACGGCGAGCGGACAGCGAGGAGCGGACGGCGAGCAGACGGCGAGCAGACATCGAGGAGCAGACGATGAGCGGACAGCGAGGCACAGACGGCGGAATCCCGATAGCGAGCCTACGAGTCGTCGTTGCCGACCCGGACGACGGTGATGAGCGAGTAGATGGGGACGTCGTCCACCTCCTCGATGCCCTGCTTGTCGACGACGACGACGCCGGCGACGGGGTTGCCCCCCTCCGCGCGGATCGCGTCGACCGTCTCGCGCATCGTCGTCCCGCTGGTGACGGTGTCGTCGACGACGTAGCAGTCGCGCCCGCGGATGCCGGCGAAGTTCCGGGAGAAGCCGCCGCTGTACTCCTCGATGTCGCCTTCCTCCCACTGGTGCTTGGCCGGGGTGTACGACGCGAGGTCCGTGTCGAGTTCGCGGGCGACGGTGGTCGCCAGCGGCGTCCCCGCCTTCTCGATGCCGATGGTGAGGTCCACCTCGTCGCCGCTCTTCGAGAGGAGGTCGGCCATCGCCGCGCCGACGTGGGCGAGGCGGGCGCTGTCGCGGCCGATGGCGCTCCAGTCGACGTGGATGTCGTGGGGCCCCCCCGTCTCCGCCGCCGCGGGCCTGCGCGGTTGCGCCTCCGCCGTGTCGCTCCGCTCTACGAGCCAGCTCGCGGTCTCCCGGGAGACGTTCAGCTCGTCGGCTATCTCACCTTTCGAGAGCCCGCGCGCGGCGAGTTCGCCCGCGCTCTGGATGAGGTCATCGACGTTCTTCATGGGTTCCGAATTCGACGGCGGTTTTTATAGTCGTGTCGTCGGCGGCGAACGCTCGCTCGAACTCGCCGAGGCCGTAGACGCCGGTCACGAGGTCGTCGACGAACCCGTCCGAGAGGTCCGCGAGCCACTCGGCCGCCGTCTCGAAGTGCCGGACGGCCGAGTTGACGCTGCCGACGACCGCCCGGTTCCCGAGGACCATCGACCGGTGGTACGCGCCGGCGTCGAGTTCGAGCGTCGCGTCGGCGGGGACGCCGAGGAGCGCGAGGACGCCGTTCGGCGCGAGCGCGTGGACGGATTCGAGCGCGTGGGGCGGGTGTCCCGTCGCCTCGACGACGAGGTCCGCAGCCTCGTGTGCGTCCGGGAACGCCGCGACGGGCGTCTCGCGGGAGTCCACGTAGGTCGCGCCGAGCGACTCGATCAGGTCCACCGTCGGGTCCGGCCTGTCGCGCCGGCCCACGCAGTAGGTCCGGTCGCACTCGTCGCCGAGGACGGCCAGCGTGAGGAGCCCGAGGCTCCCGTTGCCGAGGACGACGGCGACCTCCGTGTCCCACGCGAACGTCGACCGGGAAGCCTCGGCGAGTTCGAGCGCCTTGGCCGCGACCGAGAGCGGTTCGAGGAGGAACCCGTGGTCGGCGAGCGACGCCGGCAGGGAGACGAGGTACTCGGCTGGACTCGTGAAGAACGCCGCCATGAAGCCGTGCGCGCCGTCGATGCCGCGCTCTCTGTACTCGCCCGGCGGGGCCATGTCGGGTTCCCCGCGGTCGAAGTAGTCGCTGCCGCCCGCGGGCGGCCTCCTGACCGTCGGGACGACCACCTCGCCCTCGCGGAGGTCGGTCCCGTTCGGGTCGGCGACGACGCCGACGGCCTCGTGGCCGAGGACGAGGAGGTCCTCCCCGTCCGGGACGGAGCCGTGTCCCCCCGCGAGCACCTCGTGGTCCGTCCCGTCGACGCCGACCCGGAGCGTCCGGACGAGCGCCTCGCCGGGCCCCGGTTCGGGTCGCGGTCGGTCGACGACGACGGGGGTCGACTCCCCCCGCCGGACTGCGATTGCCTGCATGGCCCGACAGAGGGACCGGGGGGAGAAAAGATTTCTTCCGTTCCGAGTAAAAACCTGCTCGCCGGTCGGTCCACCGCCGCTCGTTCGACGATGGGGTCGCGGCCGCTCAGACGTCGTCGACGAGTTCGTCGCCGAGGCCGGTGTAACCGGCGGGGGTGAGCGCCCGGAGTTCCTCGCGCACCGACTCGGAGACGTCGAGGTCGTCGAACAGGTCCCGGAAGGCCGCGAGCGAGACGCGCCGACCCCGAGAGAGTTCCTTGACGCGCTCGTAGGCCTCGGTGTCGCCCTCGCGCCGGAGGATGGTCTGGACCGCCTCGCCGATCACCTCCGGGTTCGCCTCGAGTTCCTCGCGCATGACCTCCTCGTTCGGCACGACCTTGCCGAGTCCCGCCTCGGTCTTCCGGTACCCGACGAGGCTGTGTGCGAGCGCCGCGCCGATGTTGCGCTTGACCGTCGAGTCCGAGAGGTCGCGCTGGAGGCGCGAGGTGGTCACGTAGTCCGCGAGGAACGTGAGGTCCGAGTTCGCCTTCGAGAGGTTCCCCTCGCTGTTCTCGAAGTCGATGGGGTTGACCTTGTGGGGCATCGTCGACGACCCCGTCTCGCCCTCGACGGCGCGCTGGCCGAGGTAGCGGTCGCTCACGTAGAGCCACGCGTCGCGGTCGAGGTCCAGCAGGACGTTGTTCGCCCCCCGGACCGCGTCGAAGAGCGCCGCGAGGTCGTCACAGGGGTTCACCTGCGTCGCGAGCGGGACGTGTTCGAGGCCGAGTCCGGTGACGAACTCCCGGGAGAACGCCCGCCAGTCGACCTCGGGGTAGGCCGCGACGTGCGCGGCGTAGGTTCCGGAGGCCCCGGCGAGCTTCCCGGCGAGGCCGGCCGCGCCCTCCCGAATTCGGCACATCGCCCGGCCGAGGCGGGAGGCGACGACGGCCATCTCCTTGCCGAAGGTCGTCGGCGTCGCGGGCTGCCCGTGGGTGCGAGCGAGCATCGGCGTGTCCCGGTGCTCGCGCGCGAGCGAGACGAGTTCGTCCCGGACGTCCGAGAGCGCGGGCAGCAGCACCTCCTCGACGGCGGGCTTGACCAGCAGGCGGTGAGCGAGGTTGTTCACGTCCTCGCTGGTCAACCCGAAGTGGATCCACGGGTGGAGCGACTCGGGCGTCCCGGTGCGCACGAAGTACTCGACGGCCTTCACGTCGTGGTTGGTCGCGGCGTACCCCTCCGCGCCCTCGGTCTCCAGTCGCTTGACGAGGCGGGCGTCCTCTGCGTCGAACGCCTCGTAGAGCGCGCGGAGGGCTGCCCGCCGGTCGGCGTCCACTTCGAGCGGTGTGGCGTCGAGGTCGGCCAGCGCGAGGAGGTACTCTACTTCGACACGGACGCGCGCACGCATGAGCGCTGACTCGCTCGCGTACGGCACGAGCGGCGCCGTCCGACCGGCGTACCGCCCGTCGAGCGGCGAGACGGCCGCGAGCGGGTCGCTCCGGGGCAGGTCTGTCATGTGCGACTCTCCCGCCGGACGGAGCAAAAGCGTGTCGATGGGTGGACGGCACTACTGTGTATAACTACGTCGCTATCCGGGGTTCTGAACGGCGGTGTAACCCACGAACGTGTACACATCGGTGAGTCGAACCGCAACTGTTTTTCGCTCGGGCGAGGGTGGTTCTACCATGTTCAGAGTCGCTGGCATGGCGAGCAATCGCGGCCGCAACCTCCTCAACGTCGCCGACCGGGCACCCGGCGGGGCCGAGCTGTCCGTCGTCCTCTCGAACCACGAGGACGCGCCGGTGCTGGAGGCGGCCGGCGAGCGCGACATCCCGACCGAGACGGTGGTCCGCGAGGACGGCGAGTCCCGCGAGTCCCACGAGCGCCGGATTCTCTCGGCGCTCTCCGGCTACGAGTTCGACGTCGTGTGTCTCGACGGGTACATGCGGGTCCTGACCGACACCTTCCTCGACGAGGCGCCGACGACGCTCAACGTCCACCCGTCGCTCCTGCCGTCGTTCAGGGGCGCAGACGTCCACGAGCGGGTGCTCGACGCCGGCGTCAGCGTCACCGGGTGTACGGTCCACGTCGCCACCGAGGAGGTCGACGACGGCCCCATCGTCACACAGGAGGCGGTCCCGGTCTACGAGGGCGACGACGCCGACTCCCTCAAGGAGCGGGTCCTCTACGAGGCGGAGTTCCGCGCCTACCCGCGGGCGATCCGGTGGTTCGCCGAGGACCGCGTGCGCGTCGCCGACGGCGAGGTGACAGTCGAGGGCGACGGCGGCGGCGACTTCCCCGCCCGACGGCTCACCTCCGAGGACCGCTGGGCCGACCTGCGCTACGGCGAGAACCCCCACCAGGAGGCGGCGGTGTACGCCGACGCGACCTGCGAGGAGGCGAGCGTCGTCCACGCCGACCAGCGAAACGAGGGTGCCAAGGCGCTCTCGTACAACAACTACAACGACGCCGACGCGGCGCTGAACCTGATAAAGGAGTTCGACGAACCCGCGGCCGCGGTCATCAAGCACACGAACCCAGCGGGCTGTGCCACCGCCGACACGCTCGCGTCGGCCTACGAGGCGGCGCTCTCCACCGACCCGATGAGTTCCTTCGGCGGCGTCGTCGCGCTCAACCGGGAGTGCGACGGGCCGACCGCGGAGGTCGTCGCCGAGTCGTACAAGGAGGTCGTCGTCGCGCCGGGGTACACCGACCACGCGCTGTCGATTCTCCGCGGGAAGGACAACCTCCGCGTCCTCGAGGTGGGCGAACTGGGCGAACCGACCCAGCGGTTCACCGAGAAGCACCTCGTCGGCGGCCGACTCGTCCAGGAGCGCGACCTGAAGACGATTACCGCAGACGACCTGGAGGTCGTGACCGACCGCGAACCGACCGACGAGCAGGTGGAGACGATGCTGTTCGCGTGGACGGTTCTCAAGCACGTGAAGTCCAACGGCATCCTCTTCGCGACGGGGACCGAGACGGTCGGCGTCGGCATGGGGCAGGTCAGCCGCGTCGACGCGGTCCGACTGGCGGCGATGAAGGCAGACGAGCACCCGGAGGGCAAGTCCGCCGCGGGCGCCGTGATGGCCTCGGACGCCTTCTTCCCGTTCCCCGACGGCATCGAGGCGGCCGCCGACGCCGGTATCGAGGCCGTTATCCAGCCCGGGGGGTCGGTCAACGACGACGACGTGATAGCGGCCGCAGACGAGCACGACATGGCGATGGCGTTCACCGGGACGCGGTCGTTCCGCCACGACTGAGCGACCCGCTCGCCGGTGCGGCCCAGTCCGGGCGCCGTCGACGACCGTCCGGGCGCCTCGACGGGGTTCTGAAAACCGGATACAGGTCCCAGTGCGAATATTTATCTCTTCCGGCAAGACGTACCACAATCTTAAAGCGGGATTATGAAACTCGTTCGATTGGTATGCGAGAAGTACTCACGATGTGGCGAGACACCCGGATGATAATGCTCGTCGCCGTCGTCGCGGCGGTGTACGCAGCAGTTCTGATTCCGTTCAAACTGTTCACGATCATCCCGGGCATCACGAGCATCAGACCGGCGAACGTCTTCCCCGTCATCTTCGGCATCATGTTCGGGCCGGCGGCGGCGTGGGGGTCCGCCATCGGCAACCTCATCGGCGACATCGTCGGTGGGACGTTCGGACCCGGGAGCATCGGCGGATTCGTCGGGAACTTCGCCTTCGGCTTCGTGGGCTACAAGATGTGGGGGAACCTCGGGCCCCTCTCGAGCGGGTCCGAACCGGACATGCGCGACAACGTCGGCATGCAGATAGTCGAGTACGTCGTCATCGCCGTCAGCGCGTCGGCGGCCTGCGCGGCCATCATCGCCGGCTGGGTCGACTTCCTCGGAATCGTCCCGTTCACGGTCCTCGGTCCGGTCATCATCACGAACAACACCATCGCGTCGGTGATTCTCGGCCCGCCGCTGCTCTACCTGGTCTACCCGCGCATCAAGGACATGGGCCTGCTCTACTCCGACGTGATGCGCAGCGAAGACATCTCCGAGGCGTCCCCGTCCCGTCGCCAGCTCGCGGCCTACGCGATGCTCGTCGTCCCGCTCGTCTGGCTCGGCGTGGGCGTCCTGCTCGGTGCCGCACCCGGCGCGACGAGCCTCGCGGTCATCTCGGCCGTCGGCTTCGTGCTGTTCGCGATCGCCTCCCTCGTCGGGGGCGAGCGGCTCTCGTCTCTCGAGGCCGGCGTCGCCTGAGACGGGCGGCGGTTCCTCGGTGAGGCGAACGCGACCCGGTTCGAGCGGCAGTCGAAACGGATAAACACCATATCTCCCATTTTCCAGTGAATGGCAACGGAGGACGGAGACGACGCGCCATCCGTCGCAGCGCGTCTCAGGGACGTCATCTTCTCGTACGACCGGGAGGCGACGCTGCCCCCGGTGTCGGAACTCACGGGCGGCGAGGACGTCCCCGACCCGGACGCGGGCGAGGGGCCGGTCCTGCGCGGCGTGGACCTCTCGATACCGAGCGGGTCGTTCACGGTGGTGATGGGCGCGAGCGGCGGGGGCAAGTCGACGCTGCTCCGGACGCTCAACGCCATCATCCCCGACTTCATCGACGGCAGCTTCGACGGCGACGTCGAGGTGCTTCGCCGGGACGCCACGGAGACGCGCGTGAGCGAGATGGCCCGGGACGTGGGGATGGTGCTACAGGACTACGAGGCCCAGCTGTTCGGCACGAGCGTCGAGGCCGAGATCGCCTTCGGCCCCGAGAACCTCGCGGTGCCGAGAGCGGAAATCGCCGGCCGCATCGACGAGTCGCTCTCCCTCGTGGGGCTCGGTGACCTCGGGCGCGAGCGCGAACCGGCCGGCCTCTCCGGGGGCCAGAAGCAGCGGCTCGTCTTCGGCGGGGTCGCCGCGATGCACCCGGAACTGCTGGTCCTCGACGAACCGACCAGCGACCTCGACCCGAAGGGGACCCGCGACATCCTCGAGGTCATCGCCGAACTCACCCGCGGCGACGCGAGCGACGAGGGCTGGAGGGGGCCGGACACCATCGTCATGGTGACCCACAAGATAGAGGAGGCCCTGCTCGCGGACCACGCGGTGCTCCTGCGCGGCGGGCGGGTCTACCGCGAGGGCGACCTCCGGGAGGTGTTCACCGACGCCGAGGCGCTCAGGGAGTCGCGCGTGGCCGTCCCCCCGCTGGTGGACGTCTTCGACCGACTGGGCGTCCCTCACGAGCGCCTCCCCATGCGACCGGCCGAGGCCGCCGCGCTCGTCGCCGACACCGGCCTGACGTGGACGCCGCCGGCGACGCGGGGCGACGACCTCCCCGGCGCGCCGGCGGGGACCGGAGCGGACCTCGGCGACCCGCTGTTCGAGCTGACCGACGTCGTCTACGAGTACGACACCGACCAGGGACCGCTCCGGGCCGTCGACGGCGTCGACCTCACGGTCCGCGAGGGCGAGGTCGTCGCGCTCGTCGGACACAACGGCAGCGGGAAGACGACGCTCGCGAAGCACCTCAACGGCCTCCACACGCCCGACGGGGGGGAGGCCGTCTTCCGGGGGCGCTCGCTCGCGGACCTGACGATGTCCGAGATCGGCCGCGAGGTGGGGTACGTGTTCCAGAACCCCGACCACCAGATATTCGCCGCCACCGTCGAAGAGGAGGTCGCCTTCGGCCCCGAGAACTTCGGACTGGAGGGCGAGGAACTGGACCGGCGCGTCCGGGACGCCCTCGAGACGGTCGAACTCGACGGACTGGAGGAGCGCGACCCGTTCAACCTCTCGAAGGGCCAGCGCCAGCGGGTCGCCCTCGCGGGCATCCTCGCGACCGACCCCGACGCCATCGTCTTCGACGAACCGACGACCGGCCTCGACGCGACCCAGCAGGACCAGTTCATGGAACTGGTCGGCCGACTGAACCGCGAGGAGGACGTCACCGTGGTGATGGTCACCCACGACATGGAGAAGGTCGCCCGCTACGCCCCCCGGACGGTCGTCCTCAAGGACGGCCGCAAGGAGTACGACGGGTCGACCCGCGAACTGTTCGGCGACGAGGAGGCCCTCGAACGCTGGGACCTCCGCCCGCCGCACGTCGTCGAGACGGCGAACCTCGTCGCCGGCGGCGGCGACCTGCCGGCGCTCGCTGACGAGGAACTGCTCGCCGCACTCGGTGGCGAGGGCGCGTTCCGGGCGGCGGGAGGCGGAGACGGCGGGGGCGACACCGTCGGCGACGTCGAGGCCGAGAC
>JBDGSQ010000014.1:8181-20689 GCA_042217455.1 Haloferacaceae archaeon
GACAGGGGGTGACGGCGCGTGAGCGCGGCCTCCGGACTCTACGTCGACCGCGAGTCGTTCTTCCACTCGCTGGACCCGCGGGCGACCCTCGCGCTGGTGGTGGCGCTGTTCGTCCCGGCCTACACCTTCGGCGACCCGCGCTGGGTCGCGGTGCCGCTGGCCGTCGGCTTCGCCGCCCTCCTCTACGCCGGCGGGTGGCGCAACTTCCTCCGCCTCCGGTTCATCGTCTTCGCGCTGTTCGTCGTCGGCCTCGTGGTCTGGCCGAGTTTCACCGAGGCGGGCGGGCCGACGATTCTCGACCTCGGCTTCTACTCGGTCACCCGGCGGGAGTTCCTGTTCGCGCTCGGGCGGTCGATGCGCATCGCCTCGTTCATCGTCGGCGGCCTCGTCTTCGTGACGACCACCTCGAACGAGGAGATCGTCCGGGGGATGCGCGAGCTCGGCCTCCCCTACGCGTTCTGCTTCGCGGTCGGAACGGCACTCCGCCTGTTCCCGACGTTCCTCGGCGCGGCCGGCACGGTCCGGCAGGCACAGGAGGCCCGCGGGCTCGACCTCTCTGCGTCGAATCCCGTCGAACGGCTCCGCCGGTTCGTGCCGCTCCTCATCCCGGTGTTCATGACGGCGTTCCGCAACGTCCACACCCAGTCGATGGCGCTCGAGGCCCGCGGATTCGACACCCGGCGCCAGCGGACGTTCTACGCCGCCGAGTCGTACGACGGCGTGGACTGGGTCGTCACCGGCCTCGCCCTCGTCGTCGTCGCCGGGTCGTTCGTCGCGTCGTACCTCGGGTACGGCGGCGTCTGAGCGCCGCCGCCCGCGACGACGTACCGGGTCGCCGACGGCTCAGAAGCTGCTGCCCTCGTGTTTCCAGTCGGTTGCGTACTCCTCCTGACGCTCGGTCATCTCGTCGATGGAGACGCCGAGCGTGTCGAGTTTCCGCTCTGCGACGGCGCGGTCGAGCCGGTCCGGAATCGCGTACAGACCCGGCGCGAGTCGCTCCTCGGCGGTGAGCATGTCGTGGGCGGCCGTGAACATCATCGCGTGGGTCGTGTCGATGACCTCGGCGGGGTGGCCCTGCGAGTACGGGCCGGTGAGGTTCACGAGGCGGCCGTTCGCCAGCAGGTTCAGGCGGCGGCCGTCGGGCAGGTGATAGCGGGTGACGCCCTCCTTGGGTTCGGTGACCTCCTCGGCGAGGTCCTCGAGGTCGTCGAGTTTGATCTCCACGTCGAAGTGGCCGGCGTTGGCCAGCTGGACGCCGTCTGCCATCTGCTCCATGTGCTCGCCGCGGACGACGTCGCGGTTGCCCGTGGTGGTGATGAACACGTCGCCGACGGGGGCGGCCTCGTCCATCGACATCACGCGGTGGCCGTCCGTGTGCGCCTCCAGCGCCTTCCGGGGGTCGACCTCCGTGACGATGGTCTGTGCGCCCATCCCGCGGGCCTTCCGGGCGACGCCGCGCCCGCAGTAGCCGTAGCCGGCGACGACGACGTCCTTGCCCGACAGCATGGTGTTGGTCTGGATCTGGATGTTCGAGAGCGCGGACTCGCCGGTCCCGTGGACGTTGTCGAAGAAGTGCTTCATCGGCGTGTCGTTGACGCCGTAGACCGGGAACTCGAGGACGCCCTCCGAGTCCATCGCCTCGACGCGCTGGATGCCGGCGGTGGTCTGCTCGCCGCCGCCGAGCACCTGCGCCGCGACGTCGGGGTGGTCGGCGTGGACCTTGGCGATGAGTTCACAGCCGTCGTCGAGGATGAAGTCCGGTTCGTGCTCCAGCAGGTCGTGCTGGGCCTGGTCGAACTCCTCGTCGGTCATCCCCTCCCACGCGAACGACGTGATGCCCTCCTGCTCGTCGAGGTAGTCGACCACGTCGCCGTGGGTGCTCTGGGGCTCGCTCGGCGCGAACAGCACCTCGGCCCCGGCGGCCCGGAGCGTCTCGACGAGGACGCCGCTCTTTGCCTCCATGTGGGTTGCGAGTGCCACGGTGTAGCCCTCCATGGGCTTCGTCTCACCGTACTCGTCCCGGAGCGATTCGAGAACTGGCGTGTAGTCGCGCGCCCACGCGAGCGGGTCTGCGTCTGTCATCTCCCGGACCTGTGGCGCGAACCCTGATAAATGGCTCCGATTCCCCGCCGAACGCGGGGTTCCTCCCCGCTCGAACCGGGCGTTCGCGCGACCGACACCGCCGCCCGGAATCGGCCGCAGGGACCGACGGGCGGCGTGTCTGGCTCCCAATCGGGCGGGCCGTTCGGTGGGCCGAAGCTGATAAGCCGCGTCCGTCTGATTGCGACGTATGCGCTACCACGAGGCGGCGGATTTCCTCTTCGACCTGCGGCGGTTCTCGATGAGTCCGGGCATCGAATCGGTACGCGACCTGCTCTCCGAACTCGGAGACCCGCACGAGGGCATCACGTGGGTGCAGGTCGCCGGTTCGAACGGGAAGGGGAGCACCTCGCGGATGGTCGAGTCGATGCTCCGGGAGAGCGACCGGCGCGTCGGCCTGTTCACGTCCCCGCACCTCGACGACGTCCGCGAGCGCGTCCGGGTCGACGGCCGGAAGATCACCCGGTCTGCGCTCACCGAGTTCGTCGAGACCATAAAGCCCTACCTCGTCGACCAGGCGGCCGGCGGCGAGCCGCTGACGTTCTTCGAGACGACGACCGCCATGGCGCTGTGGTACTTCGACCGGGCCGGGGTCGACGTCGGCGTCCTCGAAGTCGGGATGGGCGGGGAGCTGGACGCCACCAGCGTCGTCGACCCCGTCGCCTCCTGCGTGACCAACGTGACGCTCGAACACACGGCCGTCCTGGGCGACACCATCGAGGAGATCGCCACGACGAAGGCCTACGTCGCCCCCGCGGAGAACCCGCTGGTCACGGCGACGACGGGAGAAGCCCTCGAAGCGGTCCGCTCGAAGGCCGGCGACGTGCTGACGGTGGGCGAAGACGACGCCGACGTCCTCGTCGAGTACGGGGGGCGAGCCGACGACGCCGAGTCGGCCGTCTCCGTGACCGGACCGGGCTGGGAGGTCGACGCCCGCATCCCCCTGCTGGGGTCGTATCAGGCCGCGAACGCGGGCATCGCGGTGGCGCTGGCCCGACAGGTCGCCCCCGACCTGCCGGGGGAGTCGGTCGCCCGCGGCCTCCGGAAGGCGCACTGGCCGGGTCGCTTCGAGGTGATGACCCGGAGCCCGACGGTGGTGCTCGACGGCGCCCACAACCCCGGGGCGTGCGAGACGGTCGCCGAGACGGTCGCCGAGTTCGACTACGACGACCTCCGCCTCGTCTTCGCCGCGATGCACGACAAGGACCACGACGGGATGGTGGCCGCGCTCCCCGAGCCGGACTCGGTGGTGACGTGCCGCCCGGACCTCCAGCGCGCGGAGGACCCGGAGGTGCTGGCGGAGGTGTTCGAGCGCGCGGGCGTCGAGGACGTGACCGTCGGCGACGCGGTCTCCGACGCCCTCCGGACCGCCCGGACGGGCGCCGGGGACGACGACCTCGTGCTCGTCGTCGGGTCGCTGTTCTGCGTCGCCGAGGCGCGCACGACGTGGACCAGAGCGAAGGTCCCGAAGGCCGTCGACGACGTGGAGACGGCCTCCCGGGTGCTGGAAGCCGCGGAGGTCCCGGCCGAAGGGGTGCGCGCCCACGCTGCGGACGCCGTCCACCGCGTGGTGAAGACGCGCCTCTCGGAGCGACAGGCCACGCTGGTCCGCGAGGCGGCCCTCGAGGTCGGCGGCGAGTGCGCCGTCTCCGGACTCGGGACCGGGGGCGAACTCCTCGACGTCGTCCTCATGGGGACCCGAGCGCAGTTCGCTGCGCTCCTCGACCGACTGGACGGGGCGGGCGAGGGACTGGCCGGCGTGAGCGACGAGCTCCGCGGCGTCCTCGACCTGGACGGCCGGGAGCGACGCGTCGGGGGTGCGACGGGAGGCGACGACGCCGCGGGAGGCGACGGCGCCGCGTACCCGTGGGAGGACGGCACCGCGGTGATGGGCGTGCTGAACGTCACGCCGGACAGCTTCTACGACGGCGGCGAGTACGCCGCCGCTGACGACGCCGCGGCGCGGGCCGAGGAGATGGTCGCCGCCGGCGCGGACATCGTCGACGTCGGCGGCGAGAGCACCAGACCCGGCGCGGAGCCGGTTTCGGTCGACGAGGAGCTCTCTCGCGTCGTTCCCGTGATAGAGCGCGTCTCGGACCTCGACGCGGCCGTCTCGGTCGACACCCGGAGGGCGGAGGTCGCGCGGGCCGCCCTCGACGCCGGGGCCGACATCGTGAACGACGTCTCCGGCCTCGCCGACCCCGAGATGCGGTTTCTGGCGGCAGAGCGGGAGGTCCCGGTGGTCGTGATGCACAGCATCGACGCGCCGGTCGTCCCGGACCGCGACGTCCCCTACGACGACGTCGTCGAGGACGTGATCGCCGAACTCGAAGAGCGCGTCCTCCTCGCGGAGAAGGCCGGCGTTCCCCGCGAGCGAATCGTCGTCGACCCCGGCATCGGCTTCGGGAAGTCGGCGACCGAGAACTTCGCGCTCCTCGGCCGCCTCGACGAACTGCGCGGCATCGGCTGTCCGGTACTGCTCGGACACTCCCGCAAGTCGATGTACGCCGCCGTCGACGTCCCGGCCGAGGAGCGACTCGCCCCGACGGTTGCCGCGACCGGCCTCGCCGTCGAGCGCGGCGTCGACGTCGTCCGCGTCCACGACGTCGCCGAGAACGCCGCCGCCGTCCGGGTCGCCGAGGCGGCGCGGGACCCCGACTCGCTCGGCGACTGAACGGGGGCGCGGCCGCGACTCGCTCGGCGACTGAACGGGGGCGCGGCCGCGACTCGCTCGGCGACCCGGCTACCTGACAGTCGAGGGGTCGGTCGGAACGAATCGGCGACGACCCGCCCAACTGATAACTCTGCCCCGCGTATCCGGAGCCGTGTGTACCCTCACCATCGCGTGGCAGGTCTTCGCCGACGCGCCGGTCGCCGTCGCGGCCAACAGAGACGAGGCGCTCGACAGGCCCTCCGAGCCGCCGACTCGCGTCGACGCCGACCCCGTGTTCGTCGCCCCGCGGGACGCGGAGGCCGGCGGGACGTGGATCGGCTACAACGAGTACGGCGTCTTCGTCGGGGTCACGAACCGCTGGCGCGACGTCGAGGGCGGCGGGGAGCGCTCCCGCGGCCTGCTGGTTCGCGACGCCCTCGGCGCGGAGAGCGCCGAGGACGCGGCGCGACTGGTCGAACGGGAGGTAGCCCGCCACCGGTACGACGCGTTCAACCTCGTCGTCGCCGACGCGAACGCCGCGGTTTTCGTCCAGTGGAACGGACACCTCGCGGTCCGGAACCTCGAACCCGGCGTCCACGTCGTCGTCAACGTCGGGGCGGCCCTCGGCGGCGGCGGGTTCGTCGAGGAGGACTTCTTCGTCCCGGAGGCCCGCCCGGAGGTCGGCGCCGAGCAGGCAGCGGACGCCCGGCGCGTGCGCGAGGCGCTGACGGCCGAACCCGGCGAGTCGGCCGACGAGTGGCTCGACAGGGCGGCGTCGGTCCTCGGAGACCACCAGTACGGCGTCTGCGTCCACGGCGACGGCTACGGGACGCGCTCGTCGTCGCTGGTCAAGCTCGGGGCCGAGCGGCGGTACGAGTTCGCGCCCGGACCGCCGTGCCAGACAGCGTACGAGACGGTCGAAGGTCAGCTTTAAACGGTTCGCGGACGGTTTCTCTGCTATGAGCACGGCCGACGCCGAAGCCGACCTCTCGGATGACGAGCGCGCGGGGCTGGAACTCATCCGCGAGAGCGGGGGCATCCACCAGAGCGACTTCTGGAAGGAACTCGACATCTCCTCTCGCAAGGGAAGTCGCATCGCAGACAAGCTGGAGGCGGCCGGTCTCATCGAACGCGAGGAGACCGTCTACGGGGGCCACAACACCTACTTTCTGAAGCCCACGGCCAAGGACCTCGACTTCTCGCTGCTCATGGCCGGCGACATGCTCTCGCCGTTCATCGGCGAGGAGGAGGTCGACCCCCGGAGCGACGCGTTCTCGCAGTGGCTGATGAACCTCGCCTACGAGGAGTAGCCACGGACCGACGCCGGCGGCGGGCGACAGCGCCTGAACCTCTTCCTGCGAACGCTGTCCCGCACAGCCGCGGCTCTCCAGCTACCGCCGTTCGACACGCGCGTCTCTCACGCGTCCGCGCCGTCGGAGGGTCGCCCTCGCGGCGTGCCCGTCGCGAGAAGTCGGGTCGGAGAGAGCGGGTCGTCGGAGGCCGGGTCTGCAGTCGGGTCCAGCGACGGCCGGCGCGGCGGGTGGCCGTCGGGCGTTACTCCTGTGTCTCTTCGTCTTCGTCTTCGTCTTCCTCGTCCGAGGGGAGCAGGTCGTCCTCTTCGAGGAACGGACGGATGCGGTCGTTCGAGAACTGCTCGAACGAGGCCGTCTCGGCGTCGACAGTGGCGACGTCGACTCCGCTGGGTTCGAGCTGGTCCTCGTTCGTCGAGGCGATGGCCCGGAGCGCGAGCGAGACGCCCGCGTCGAGGTCGAGTTCCTCCTGGTAGTTCTCCTCGAGGAAGTCCTGCAGGTCCCCGCGGTTGGCCCCGATGGAGACGGCCTTCCACTCGTAGGGCGTCCCCGAGGGGTCCGTCTCGTAGAGGCGGGGCTCGCCGCCCTCGACGCCGCCGATGAGGAGGGCGACGCCGAAGGGACGCGCGCCACCGACCTGCGTGTACTGCTGGATGTGGTCCGTGACTTCCTTCGTCAGCGTCTCGATGCCGATCGGCTCGTCGTAGCGGAGCCGGTTCACCTGCGACTGGCGGCGGGCGAAGTCGATGAGCTGGCGGGCGTCGGCGACGTGGCCGGCGCTCGCGATGCCGATGTGGTCGTCCGCCTTGTGTATCTTCTCGACGCTCGACGGTTCCATCAGCGGCGACCGCGAGCGTTTGTCGGCAGCGAGGACGACGCCGCCCGCCGTCCGGATGCCGATGCTCGCGGTGCCTCGCTTCACCGCCTCCCGCGCGTACTCGACCTGGTAGAGTCGGCCGTCGGGGGAGAAGATCGTGATGCCGCGGTCGTAAGCCTGCTGTTGCGCTTGACCCTGCATAGTATCACTCGAAATCGAGTTCCGTCGCGCCCACGAACCCAGACGGACCGCGCACGTCGAGCGCCGAGTCGCGTGCGTACGCCGTCCGCGCTGTGTCCTCGAACACGACGTTTCTCTGCTCAGAAATTCCGGCCCGGCGTCCTAAATACCTTTCCGAAGCGGCTCTCACCGTCCCGGAGACGCCGCGGACGCGCAGACCGACCGGGTGACCGTCCACCTCGTCGACGCAGGCGAGCGCCGCCCGGGCGTCCTCGACGTACCCGCGCCGGGTTCTGACGACCGTCTCCCCCGCGCCGTCCCCGAACTCGAACCGGAGGACGGTCAGGTCGGCGTCGGCGCTGCCGGGGTCGCCGAGCAGGTTCTGGGCGGCGTACCACAGGTCGCGCTGGAAGGAATCGCGGGAGACGTCCGCGTCGGGCCACGCCTCGATGCCGACGGCGAGGTAGCGCCACCGGGGGCGCAGGTGCTTCGGCAGGTGCTTCATCGGTCACTCCCCGCGTCGCGGTCCGGTTCCCGCCGTTCCGTCCCGTCGGACCGCTCGACTCCCGGCGAGACGAACGATTCGGACTGTCGCCGCCGATTGCGCGCCGCCAGCCGACCCCACTCCGCGAGGCCCTCGGTCACGTCGTCGGCGTCGAAGCCGACGGCCTCGCCGAGCGCCCGGAGTTCCCGCGGGGCGCGGAGTTGCAGGTGCGAGCGCGGCGTGGCGCTGACGACGTAGGGGGCGTCGTACTTGAAGACGAGTTCCCTGAGCTTTCGGAGCCGCTGCAGCGCCCGGACCCGGGTGCCGCCCTCGGAGCGGAGGACCGGCCCGAAGTCGAACTCGACGCGCACGTCGTTGTCCGCGGCGGCGCGGGCGAGAACGTGGTTGAAGTCGCCCTCGCCGGCCATCGGTCGCGTCAATACGTCCACGCGGGACTGCTCGACGGCGAAGCGGTTGAGGCCGTCCGTCCCGCCGCGGACGAGCACGAGCGTGTGCTTCGGCCGGAAGTTCCCCACCGCGCCGCTCGCGCTCGTGGGGTCGTCGGCGACGACCTCGACGGCGTCGACGACGTCACGGCCGTACGCGCCCTCCAGTCGCTCGTAGTCCGGGCGGGCGTCGCGGGCGCGGACGACGACGCCCTCGAAGCCGTACTCGGCGGCGGTCAGGGCGAACCGCGCCGCGGTGCTGTCGCCGTCCGGGTGGGCGTAGACCGCCTCGTACATGACAGCACGGAGTCGTCCCGGCCGCTTGGTGCTTGCGCTTCTGCCTCCCGCTGCCGTCGGCGCGGGGACGGGAGGAGCTACCGAGTCCGGGCCGCGTCACCGGCGCGGGGGCGATCTGCTGAAGGCGGACGGGGACAAGAGATTTACGCGCCCCCGCGCATCGTCCACTGCATGCCCTCCAGCGACACGTCCGACTTCGACCGGGAGCGCGAGCACGGCCGGGGCTGTCCCAAGTGCGGCCACGACGACGCCACCGTCGGCACCATCTCGACGACCGGCGGCGGCCTCTCGAAGATGTTCGACATCCAGACGAACAGGTTCCGGACGGTCTCCTGCACGAACTGCGGATTCACGGAACTCTACGCCGAGACGGGCTCGACCGGGAGCGACCTGGTCGACGTCTTCCTCGGGTGAGGCGGCTGGCGGTCCGGCGCGGACCCTCCCTCCCCGTTTTCGTTCACGTCACGAGCGACGCCACCGCGTCGGTGAGCGCCTCGGCTGCCTGCCGAACCGACTCGACCCTGACGTACTCGCGGTCCGAGTGGGCAACGGCGCCGACGTCGTCGGCGAGGACGCCGGGGCCGAAGACGACCACCGGCGCGGGCGCGAAGTAGGAGGCCTCGGTGGCGGCGGTGAACGGCCTGACCCCGCCGCCCTCGCCGCCGGTCGCTCCGGCCGCCGCGTCGGCGAGCGTCCGGACGAGTTCGTGGTCCGGGTCGGTGGCGAACGCCTCCAGGAACGGCGTCTCGCGGTCGGTGAGCGAGAACGCGACGCCGACGTCGGCCGGGAGTCGCTCGCGGAGGAACGCTTCGAGGCCCCGCTCGAAGGACGCCTGACTCTCGGGCGGGACGCTCCGCCGGTCGACGGTCACCTCGCACTCGGCGGGCACCTGGTTCGTCACGTCGCCGCCCCGGACGACGGTCGGCGTGAGCGTCGGCGCGCCGAGTTGGGGGTGCGACTCCGTGTCGGCGTCGTACTCCCGGAGCGCCGCGAGCGCCTGTTCGAGCGCCGCCACGGCGTTGACGCCGGAGTCCGGTTCGGCCGCGTGGGCGCTGACGCCGGTGAGCCGGACCGTCCCCTCGAACCGGCCCTTCGCGGCCGTACAGACGTCGAGGCCGGTCGGTTCGCCGACGACGTAGCAGTCGGCGTCGAGCGAGAGCGCCGCCGCGCCGGTCGACAGCACCTCCTCGTCGGGCGTCACCGCGAGGGTCACCCGGGCGTCGCCGGGGTCGACGGCGAGGAAGGCCGCGAGCAGGGCCGAGAGCGGCCCCTTCGCGTCACAGGACCCCCGACCGCGGACGACGTCGCCGGCGGAGTCGGCGTCCTCGTCGCGCTCGCCCCCGTCGGCACCGGTCGGCGGTGAGACTCCCGGCGGCGACGCCGCCCGCTCGAAGGGAACGTGCGACGAGACGGTGTCCGCGTGCGTGTTCAACACGAGGTGCGGGTCGCCGTCGTCCGGACCGCGGGAGGCGAGGACGTTGCCGGCGTCGTCGACCCGCGGGGCCGCGCCGTGCGCGTCGAGCGTCTCGACCAGCAGGTCGCGCATCGGACCCACGTCCTCGTTCGAGGCGACCGGAACGGCGCGCTCGAGGAAGGCCACCGGGTCGAAGTCGCTCGCGGGCGTCGAGGGGGATCCGCTCACGACTGCGGTCGGCGGGCCCGGTCCGGGACCGGGTCGAGTTCCGTCGCGTACTCGTGTTCGACCGGGCCGCGGAGCGTCGCCGACGCGCCGTCGGGGACGGCGACGCGGAGCTCTCCGCCGGGCGGCCGCACCCGAATCTCGCCGTCCGTGTCGACGAGACCGAGGCGACTGGCCGCGGCGGCGACGGCGACCGCGCCGGTCCCACACGAGCGCGTCTCGCCCTCCACGCCGCGCTCGAAGGTCCGCTGGTCGAAGCCCCCGCGCCCGTCCGGCGAGGCGAGGGTCACGTTCGTCCCCTGCGGGAACCGGTCGGCGTGCCGCACCGGCGGCGCGACGGCGTCGAGGTCCACCGCGTCCACGTCGTCGACGAACGCGACGGCGTGCGGGACGCCGGTGTTCACGGCGGTCACGGTGAGCCCCTCGACTGCCTCCTCCACGAGGGGGTCGTCGCCGACGGCCGGCACGTCCCGGGGGTCGAACGACGGGACGCCCATCTCGATGGTGACCGACCGGTGGCGGGGGTCGCCGGTGCCGTCCCCGTCCGCACCGACTTCCCCGCCGTCGTCAGCGACGTCCGCGTCGTCGCCTGCTGTATCGACGTCCGCCTCCTCGTCCACGTCGTTCGCCGTCTCGACGGCCGCGTCGCCGCCCGCCGTCTCGACGCCTGCGACGGTGGCCCGGCGGGTCCCCGCCGGGGTGTCTATCATGAACTCGTCGGCGCCGGTCCGCTCGTGGGCCCACGTCGCCACGACGCGGGCGCCGTTGCCGCACATCGCGGCGACCGACCCGTCCGGCTGGACGAGCGTCATCACGACCCGGACCGGGTCGTACTGGTCTTCGAGCGCGAGAAAGAGGACGCCGTCCGCGCCCGCTCGCGCCGCGCTCTCGTCTGCGCCGACACCGGATTCGCGGTCGCAGTGCGCCCGGGCGAAGGCCGCCCGGTCGGGGACGCAGTGGTCCGCGTCGACGACGACGAAGTCGTTGCCGGTGCCGTGGTACTTCTCGACTGGTACTGCCGTCTCGATGATGCTCATTGTTGTCGGCTCGGTCTACTCCCGCTCGGTCCGCTCCAGTTCGGTCAGGTCGGCGAGCGTCTCGCGTCGCCGGGTGACGAACGAGTCGTCGCCGTCGACGGCCACCTCGGCCGGTCGCGGACGGGAGTTGTAGGTGCTCGCCATCTCGTACCCGTACGCGCCGGCGTTCCCGACGGCCACGACGTCCCCCCGCTCCGGACGGGCCAGCGGGCGGTTCTCGCAGAAGACGTCGGAACTCTCGCATATAGGTCCGGTGACCGTGGCAGATATTGTCTCCCCCCTCTCGCCTCCCTCCGGAGGGAGGGTGCGGAGGGGGTGGTACGCGTCGTACAGCGCCGGCCGGAGGAGCGTCGTCATGCCGGCGTCGACGCCGACGACGGTGGTCTCTGCGGTCGGCTTGACGGTGTTGACCCGCGTGAGCAGGACGCCGGCGTCGGCGACGAGGTAGCGGCCGGGTTCGACGGCGAGGCGGGCGTCCACCTCGCCGAGGGCGTCCCACGTCGCCTCCGCCACCGCGTCGAGGTCGAGCGGCGGCTCGTCCTCGCGGTAGGGGACGCCGAAGCCGCCGCCCACGTCGACGAACTCGAGGTCGCCGACCGCGCGGGCGAGGTCGCCCATCCGCCGGACGAGTTCGCGGTGGGCGTCCAGTTGCGACGCGTCGATACCGCTGCCCGCGTGGGCGTGAATCCCCACGAGGTCGAACTCGTCCCGGACGTCGGCGACGAGGTCCGCCGCCCGGTCGTAGGGAACGCCGAACTTGGCGTCCGCGCCGGTCTGGACCTTCTCGTGGTGACCGGCGCCGACGCCGGGGTTGACGCGGACGCAGAGCCGACCGTCGTACCCGCGCTCCCGGAGACGGTCTGCGGTGTCTCGCGCGCCGACGGTGACCGTCAGGTCCGGGTGTTCGGCCCACCGGTCGACGGCGTGGTCGAGGTCCTCGGCGGGCGGGTTCACCGCCGTGTACTGGACCGCCGCGCCCTCGTAGCCCGCGTCGAGGGCGCGCTTCACCTCGCCGGCCGACGCGCACTCGACGTCGACGCCGGCGTCCCGGAGCGTCCGGAGGACGGCGCGGCCGGTGTGTGCCTTCGCGGCGTACCGGACCTCCGCGCCCTCGAAGGCTGCTGCGAGGCGTCGCGCGTTCGCCCGCACGCGGTCGAGGTCGACGACGTACAGCGGGGTGCCGTGGGTCGCCGCGAGCGACCGGAGGCGGCCGTCATCCCACTCGTCGAGGCGGCGAATCGCGTCGCTCATTCGCGCAGCGCCTCCTCTCGCCGGGTCGCGTCGAGGGTGTCCTCCTCGATGTCGAGGGCGACGACCGCCGGCTTGTACGCGCCGCCGTCGAACAGGTCGTGCTCGCCGAGCGAGGACTCGACGTACCGGGTGAACGCCCGGCGGTTCGGCGGCAGGTGGCCGTAGACGACCTCCTCTTCCACGAGGTCGTAGACGGGGATGCGGGGCGTGAGGAGCGTGTTCTCGCCGACGACGGTGTTCTCGCCGACGACGAACCCGGAGGTGACGCGACAGCCGGCGCCGAGCGAGACGCCG
>JBDGSQ010000052.1:0-20550 GCA_042217455.1 Haloferacaceae archaeon
CTGTCGAGCCACCCGCCTCGCTGCCGTCGAAGTCCGTCTCCGCCTCGCTGCCGTCGAGGTCCGTCTCCGCCTCGCTGCCGTCGAGGTCCGTCTCCGCCTCGCTGCCGTCGAAATCCGTCTCCGCCTCGCTGCCGTCTAGCCCCGTCTCTGTCTCGTCGCCGTCGCTGTACCTCGGGCACGGCCGCGTCCGAAGAAGCGTCTGCCGTGACGGGGACTCGCCCCGCGGTTCGCTGTCAGTTCAGTCAGCGACGACTCGTCACTCGTTCTAAGGCGACGGTGGCTACGCCGGGATGGGTCGTGGCGGCTACGCCGAGAACGGGGTGCCGTCGACGACGCCGACCTGCCCGGAGACGCGCCACAGGGCGACGGCGACGACGGGGACGATGAACGCGAGCACCGTGAAGGCCGCAGACACCATGTCACCCATCGTGTAGTGTATCCGCGCGACGACACCCCAGAAGAAGGCCCACACCGCGGCTCCGGCGTACAGGAGCGTCTCGCGGAGGGCGGTTTCGAGTGCCGACGCCGCCTGGCCGAGACTCGTTCCGACGTCGTCTATCACGTTCTGATCGGACTGGTCTGCGTGGTCAGTCGACATTGCTGCTGTCGACACGATGGTCCGGGAGACAGGTAAACGAACAGCAGAGTTTCAACCCGCGTAACTCGGCTCCTGTGGTCGTCGTACACGCCGTACCCGCCTCCCGCCGGACGCCGTCACGCCGACGAGCGCGCCGTCTCGGGAACGGGTCCGGCACGTCTCGCACGCGAAATCGGCCGATTCCGCGACGAAGGGTCGCCCGGGTGGTGTTTTCAGACGACGAAAACGCGCCACCCCGTCCCCTCGCCGTCTCCGAATCCATCGGCGCGACGACCAGTTCGGTGGACGGGATTTTTCACCCTCCAACCAGACGTGCCCCACGTGTCGGATGGATGGGACCCGGACAACGTGATGGACGTGTTCGGAAACGAGTACGCCCGTCAGATTCTCGCGCTGGGGAGCGTCGAGCCGATGCCCGCCGAGGACATGGCCGAGGTGCTCGACGCCTCGCTCCCGACGGTCTACCGGCGGGTGAACGTCCTGCTGGAGTACGACCTGCTGAAAGAGCGAACGCAGGTCGACGACGAGGGCCACCACTACAAGACGTTCGAGACGAGCCTCAGACGGGTCGCCTTCGAGGTGGAAGACGGCGGCGTCAACATCGACATGGAGCTCCGCAGGGACCTGTTCGACCGCTTCAGCGACTTCTGGCAGGAACTCGAGGACGCCGGGTCGCCGTTCGACGCGGAGGACGACGATGACTGAACCGCCCGAACTCTGGGCGTTCGTCGCCTCGAACGTCCTGTTGCTCGTCGTCGGCGGGACGCTCACCACCCTCTCCTACGGGGCCTACCGGCGCAACGAGGGGCGACCCGGCCTGCGCGACGCCGCCGCCGGGTTCGGCCTCATCACCGCCGGGTCCCTCGTCGAGGTCGTCTACGAACTCGGCATCCGGGGGACGTACGAACTGGGCGGCCGGGAGCTCCTCACGCTCCACACCGTCGAGACGGTCTTCGTCACCGCCGGACTCGCGCTCATCTTCTACTCGCTGTACCGTCGGTGAGCTGTCGTGTCCGGGAAAATGTAAACGAGACTGAACTAGTGCGGCGGCCGCCGGCGGGGAGTGAACGCGGCGACGTCGGCGGAGCACGTCACGTGTTACCGTCTAACAGGTGTCTGACGCACATTTATACGTCCCGAACCGTGGTGTATTGACATGAGCAACAGGGTGGAGGAACTCGAGACGAAAGTCGCCGAACTGCAGGCGGCCGTCGACGGACTCACCGAGGAACTCGTGGAGACGCGGGAGCGCCTCCGGCAGCTCGAATCGGCAAACGACGTCGAGGTTGCCCGTGCCGAGACCCGAACGCAGCGCGCAGACGACGCGGCCGGGGCGGATGGCGAAGGTGATAAAGCAGACGAAACAGAGAGTGAGGACGAAGCGGAGACGTCCGAGGGCGAAGACGAGGACATCATCGTCGCGTAGGCTCGCGACGTCTCCATCGCGAGCAACCCATGCACATCAAAGAGCTCGTCCTCGAGAACTTCAAGAGCTTCGGACGGAAGACCCGGATTCCGTTCTACGAGGACTTCACCGTCGTCACCGGCCCGAACGGGTCGGGCAAGTCGAACATCATAGACGGGGTCCTCTTCGCCCTCGGACTCGCCCGCACCCGGGGCATCCGGGCCGAGAAGCTCACGGACCTCATCTACAACCCCGGACACGACGGCGACGAGGACGCCGCCGGTCCGAAGGAGGCGAGCGTCACGGTGGTCCTCGACAACGAGGACCGGACGCTCGACCGGACGCAGGTCGTCAACGCCGCCGGCACCGACGACGTCGGCGACGTCGACGAGATAACCGTCAAGCGCCGGGTGAAAGAGACCGAGGACAACTACTACTCGTACTACTACCTGAACGGACGCTCGGTGAACCTCTCGGACATTCAGGACCTCCTCGCGCAGGGCGGCGTCGCCCCCGAGGGGTACAACGTCGTCATGCAGGGCGACGTGACCGAGATAATCAACATGACGCCCTACCAGCGGCGGGGCATCGTCGACGAGATCGCCGGCGTCGCGGAGTTCGACGCGAAAAAGGAGGACGCCCTCGAGGAACTGGAGGCCGTCAGGGACCGCATCGGCGAGGCCGACCTCCGGATCGAGGAGAAAGAAGACAGGCTGGCCCAGCTCGAAGACGAGCGCGAGACGGCCCTCGAGTACCAGTCGCTCCGCGAGGAGAAACAGGAGTACGAGGGCTACCTCAAGGCCGCAGAGCTGGAGGACAAACGGGAGGACCTCGAAGGGACCCGCGCGAAGATAGAGACGAAGTCCGAGAAGCTCGCGGAGTTACAGGAGACTCTCGACCGGAGACAGGGGAAGGTCACGCGACTCGAGGACGAACTCGCCGACCTGAACCGGGAGATAGAGCGCAAGGGCGAGGACGAACAGCTCCAGATCAAAGGCGAGATAGAGGAGGTCAAAGGCGAGATAGACCGCCTCGAGACGAAGATCGAGGCCCAGCGAGAGCGCATCGAGGAGGCGGAAAACGAGCGCCGGCAGGCCTTCGTCGAACTCGACCGCAAGCAGGAGAAGATAGACGACCTCGAGTCCGACATTCGAGACACGAAAGTCGAGAAGGCGTCGGTGAAGAGCGACGTCCAGACGAAAGAGGCGGAGCTCGAGGAGATACGGGCCGAGATAGAGAGCGTCGACACCGAGTTCGACGAGCTGAAGTCCGACCTCGCGGACCGGCGAGACCGGCTCGAGGAGCTGAAAGCCGAGAAGAACGACCTCCAGCGCGAGAAAGACCGCCTGCTCGACGACGCCCGCCGGCGCTCGAACCAGATATCCGAGACGCGAGAGAAACTGGAGCGCGCCCACGAGCAGGTCCCCGAGTGCAAGGCGACCATCTCCGACCTCCACTCGGAGCTCGACAAGGCCGAGCGGAACAAATCGAAGATAGACGGCGTCATCGACGACCTGCGCCAGCGCAAGTACGAGCTGCAGGACGAACTCGACGAGGTCGAAGACGACCTCCGGGCGACACAGAACGAGTACGCGGAGCTAGAGGCGAAAGCCGACCGCGACGGCGAGGACTCCTACCCGCGCTCTGTCACGACGATTCTCAACGCCGGCATCGGCGGCGTCCACGGCACGGTCGGGCAGCTCGGGAGCGTCGACCGCGAGTACGCCACGGCCTGTGAGACGGCGGCCGGCGGGCGACTCGCCCACGTCGTCGTCGACGACGACGGGGTCGGTGCGAGCTGCATCGACCACCTGAAGTCCCGGAACGCGGGGCGGGCGACGTTCCTGCCGCTGGACCAGATGGACCGACGCGGCCTCCCGAAACTCCCCTCGCACCCGGGCGTCGTCGACTTCGCCCGCAACCTCGTCGACTACGAGGACCGCTACGAGGGCGCGTTCTCGTACGTGCTCGGGGCCACGCTCGTCGTCGAGGACATGGACACCGCCCGCGACCTGATGGGCGACTACCGGATGGTCACGCTCGACGGCGACCTCGTCGAGAAGTCGGGCGCGATGACCGGCGGGAGCGGCGGCGGGTCGCGCTACTCCTTCTCGAAGTCCGGGAAGGGGCGACTCGAACGCCTCGCCGAGGAGATTGCCGACCTCGAAGACCGCCGGCAGGAGCTCCGCGAGGAGGTCCGGAGCGTCGAGGACGACCTCGACGACGCCCGGGACCGCGCCTCGGACGCCGCAGACCGGGTGCGGTCGGTGGAGGCGGACCTCGAGGACGCCGAGGCGGACCTCGCCGAGACCGAGGAGCGAATCGGGACCCTCGAGGACCGACTCGACGAACTGCAGGACGAGCGGGAGTCGGTCGACGAGGAGATGCAGGAGCTCGACGAGGATATCGCGGCCCGCGAGCGCGAGATAGCGGACGTCGAGGCCGACATCGAGGAGATCGAGGCCGAACTCGCGGACTCGCGCGTCCCCGAGCTGACCGAACAGGCAGACGAGGTCCGCGCGGAGATCGCAGACCTCGAAGACCGGATGGACGACCTCGACGGGACGCTGAACGAACTCCAGCTGGAGAAGCAGTACGCGGCCGACTCCCTCGACGACCTCCACGAGACGGTCGAGGCCGCACAGAACCGGAAGGCGGAGGCCCAGGAGCGCATCGAGGCGTTCGAGGCCGACATCGAAGCCCAGGAGGAACTGCTCTCCGAGAAGCGCTCGCAGGTCGAGGACCTGGAGGAGGAACTCGCCGAACTCAAAGGCGAGCGCGAGGAGCTGCGGGAGGACCTCAACGGGGCCAAGGAGGCCCGCGACGAGCAGCGAGAGAAGGTCAACCGCGTCGAGTCGGCCCTCGACAGCCTGGAGAGCGCCGCAGAGCGCCTCGAGTGGGAGGTCGACGAACTCGAAGCGGAGGTCGGCGACTACGACCCCGAGGAGGTCCCCGACCACGACGAGGTCACCCGGAACGTCGAGCGGCTCGAATCCGAGATGGAGGCGCTCGAACCCGTCAACATGCTCGCCATCGACGAGTACGACGACGTGGAGGCGGACCTCGACGACCTCAGAGAGCGCCGCGACGTCCTCGTCGAGGAGCGACAGGGCATCCGCGACCGCATCGACCAGTACGAGTCACAGAAAAAGGAGACGTTCATGGCCGCGTTCGACTCCATCAACGGCCACTTCCGGGACATCTTCGAGCGGCTCTCGAACGGGACGGGCGAACTCATCCTCGAAGACGAGGACGACCCCTTCGAGGGCGGCCTGACGATGAAGGCACAGCCCGCGGACAAGCCCGTCCAGCGCCTCGACGCGATGTCCGGCGGCGAGAAGTCGCTCACGGCGCTCGCGTTCATCTTCGCGCTCCAGCGGCACAACCCCGCGCCGTTCTACGCGCTCGACGAGATCGACGCGTTCCTCGACGCGCACAACGCAGAGCGCGTCGGTGAGATGGTCGACGACCTCTCGGCGGACGCCCAGTTCGTCGTCGTCTCGCACCGCTCTGCGCTCCTGGAGCGCTCCGAGCGCGCCATCGGCGTGACGATGCAGGGCGACAACGTCAGCGCCGTCACCGGCATCCAGCTCGGCGAGGGCGAGGAACCGGAGGTGAGCGCCGATGACTGAGGGACGTCCCGACCTGCCGGACGCGGCTCCGGACGGCGAGGCGGACGACGGGGAGGTAGAGCCGGTCGAACTGCTGGTGTCGCTGGCCGAGAGCGGCGAGATAGACCCGTGGGACATCGACATCGTCGTCGTCACGGACGCCTTCCTGGAGAAGCTCGACGAGACGGACCTGCGCACCTCGGGCCGGGCGCTGTTCTACGCGAGCGTCCTCCTGCGGATGAAAGGCGACGCGCTCCTCGACGAGAGCGAGGACGGACCGGAGGAGCCGGAGCCGTGGGAGGTTGCGATGGAGGCAGACGCCGCGATGGAGCCCGGCTTCGACCCCGTCGACGCCCTCGAAGACGAGATGGAGCGGCGACTCGAACGCAAGCACGCCCGCGGGTCCCCCGAGACGCTCGACGAACTCGTGCGCGAACTCCGCGAGGCCGAGCGCGGGTCGTGGTGGAAGGAGTCCCGCCAGTACGACACGTCGAACTCGCCCCACGGGTTCGGCCGGGGAACCCAGACGCTCGACTACCACCCCGCGGGCGACGTCCGCCAGAACGGGGAACCGACCGAGGAGGACGTCACGAACACGACCCACGGCGAGGACATGGACACCACCATCGACGTCGTCTACGAGCGCCTGCGGACCCAGTACGAAGCCGGCCGCGACGAGGTGCTGTTCCGCGAGGTCAGAGAGGCCGGCGGCTCCGCGGTCCACACCTACCTCGCGCTCCTGTTTCTGGCCCACCGGGGCGAGGTGACCCTGAAGCAGGACGACCTGTTCGGCGACCTGTGGATACGCGACGAGGCGGCGGCGACGGTCACAGAAGAGATTCCGGCCGACTGACCGCTCGACGTCCGGTCCGTACCGGTCGCTCTGGACGGGTCTTCCGACTCGGCGCGACACGTTCCCGAGCGCCGGCTCTCACCCGCTCACGGGCGGAGCGGGAGCCAGTCGGTCTGGACGCCGCTCTCTCTGAGCGTCCAGCGCTGGCGCGGTCCGTCCGACGTCTGGCGGCGTTCGACGACCCCGTCGAAGTACGGCGCTATCTCGTCGGGGACCATGCGGGCCGCAGAGAGCGAGAGGTGGTAGTGGGCGATGCCGCGTGCGAGTCGGACCCGCGTCGAGACGGTCTGGAGGAACTCCTGCAGGCGCGAGCGGTCGACGGCGTCGAGAATCGGGTCGAGCGAGTCGAAACAGAGTCGAATCTCTCCCGGTTTCGGCTCGGGGACGGCCCCCTCGAAACGGTGGAGGTGCTGGTGGACGTGGCGAGAGAGCGTCCGGAGGTCGGTCGGGTCCGACACCACACTGTAGTGCTCCTCGCTCGTCGGCGACACCGTCGCCGGCGTCCAGTCCGCGGACTCGCCGTTCGACTGCTGGGCCGCCGCACGCGTCTGTCCGGTGGTGACGTGGACGTGTCCGACCGTCTTCGGCGTCGGATTCGGACACGCACGGACGCGGAGGTCGTCGGGGACCTCCCCCGTCGTCACGAACAGCCGTCTGCGGGTCTCCCGGCACTCGCCGAGCAGTCCGTGGCACGCTCCGCTATCGACCCCTCCCGACAGCACCAGCAGGTTCGCGCCCTCCCGCTTGAGCGCTTCGAGTTCCGCGGACAGCGATTCGGCCTCCCCTACCATCGTGTACGGGTTACTATGTCAAGGTATTTAGAACTTATGTAGTGTTAAACGTGTCTGACGACGGTCCGCGTCCGGGTTTTCCGGTCGAACTGACGGACGGGGAGGCGGTCAGACGAGCGCCCCGGAATCGAGGAGCGCGATGAGTACCGTCAGAACGGGAATCGACGAGAGCGTCGTCACGAGGACGACGGTGCTGACGTACTCCGGCACCGAGATGCCCCCGACGTCGACGTCCGAGAACTCCATCAGGAGGATGAGCGGCGTGACCGCAGAGGGCATCGACGACTCGAGGACGAACGTCCGGGCGACGGTGGCGTTGCCGAAGTCGAGCAGGAGGGCGATGCCGACGGCGACGGCGGGTGCGACGGCCATCTTGAGGACCGTCGGGGGGCCGACGCGGGACAGGGCCGCGCCGTAGTCGGTGCGCGCGAGCTGGATGCCGAGGATGACGAGCATCACCGGGATGGCGGCGTCGCCGACGAGTTTCACGGTCTGCATCGCGTTCCCGCCGGCCGGCGGGACGACGCCGAGCCAGCGGACGAGGAGCGCCGCGAGGACGGCGTACAGGAGCGGGAGGGTGAGGACGCGCCGGACGCCGGCGAACCCGCGGGTCCCCCCGCTCCGGGAGGCGACGTAGACGCCGACGGTGTACATGAGGACGGCCTGTCCGGCGAGATAGAGGACGGCCGTGCTCCGGCCCACGGCTCCGAACGCGAACTCCGAGAGCGGGATGCCGTAGTTGCCGGCGTTCGAGAAGGTGGCGACGAGGACGACGGCGCTGAGGAGCGGTTCCTCGCTCCCGAGGAGGCGGCCGAGCGCCTCCGTGAGCACCAGCATCACCGCGGCGTAGGCGACCACGCCGACGGTTACCCGGACCAGCGTCCCGCTGCTCAGCGTCGTCGTAGAGAGGCTGTGGAAGACGAGCGCCGGCGCGAAGACGTACACCGTCACCGTGTTGAGCGGGTCCGGGTCGACGTCGGTCTGCCGGCCGAGGACGAACCCGACCGCCGCGATGGCGACGATGGGGAGGATGGCCGTCCCGAAGATGGACAGAAGCGACATGAGCGGACTCTGACGTGGCTGGATTAGAAGGCTGTCGAAACCGGTCTGTCGCTCCGACTCTCGCCGCCGGCGCGACCGCGCTCGCCTCGTACAGGCCAAACGCCGTCAGTGCGACCGCGCTCGCCTCGCACAGACCAAACGCCGTCGGTGTGGCCGCGCTCGCCTCGCACACCGCCGAGGCGTCCGTTCCGGCGAAGGAGCGAAGTATCGCCCCCGCCAACCGCCACCCGTGAAAGAGTACGAGCGCAAGCAACTGCTCGAACGCGTCAACCGCGACGGGGCGACCATCGGCGCGTCCATCCCGGACACCGTCGAGGTGCAGGGAGAGGAGATACACCTCCGCGAGTTCGTCTTCGAGATCAAGCGCCGGGACACGATTCCCCCCGGCGAGCGCGAGCGGGTCGACCAGGCGAAGCGGAATCTCCGCAGAGAGCGCCGCGAGCGACTCGACCGCATCGAGGAGGGCGAGATTCCCTTCGAGGAGGGGGAGCGGCTCGTCGAGAGCATCGTCGGTATCGACCGGGCGCTCGAGGCCCTCGAACAGCTCCGCCCGGCGGACGTCGAACAGGAGGCGGCGACGCAGGAGGCCGCAGACAAAAAGCGGTGGATGTCGTTCCTCAAGAAGGCGCTCGGCCACGGGGACACGAGCGGCCCCCGGGGGCGGCGGTAGATGGCGCGAAACGACGAGGTGGCGACGCGGCTCGAGGCGTTCGCCGACCTGCTGGAGGCCAGAGACGTCGAGTTCAAACCGCGGGCGTACCGCCGGGCGGCGGAGAACCTCCGGGGCTACCCCCGGGACGTCGAGGACCTCGCCGCCGAGGGTCCCGAGGCGGTCCAGCAGATAGACGGCGTCGGCGAGGCCATCGCGCAGAAGGTCGTCGAGTACATCGAGACGGGGGAGATCGGCGAACTGGAGGCCCTCCGGGAGGAGCTGCCGGTGGACATGGCGGCGCTGACGAACGTGGAGGGCGTCGGGCCGAAGACGGTGGGGAAACTCTACGACGCGCTCGGAATCACCTCGCTGGACGAACTCGAAGCCGCCGCCCGCGAGGGGAAGATACGGGGGGTCGAGGGGTTCGGCGAGAAGACCGAACAGAACATCCTCGACAACGTCGGCTTCGCCCGCCAGTCACAGCAGCGCTCGCTGCTCGGGAAGGCCAGACCGGTCGCCGAGCGACTGTGCGACTACCTCCGGGACGCGGACGGCGTCGAGCGCGCCCGGATAGCCGGGTCGCTCCGCCGGTGGCGCGAGACCATCGGCGACGTCGACGTGCTGACCGCCGGCGACGACCCGGAGGCCGTCGTGGAGGCGTTCACCGGGTGGGACGAGGCCACCGAGGTCATCGAGGCCGGGACGAGCAAGGCGAGCGTCCGCGCAGACGACATGCGGGTCGACCTCCGGGTCGTCGTTCCCGCGGAGTTCGGGAGCGCCCTCCAGTATTTCACGGGGAGCAAGGCGCACAACGTCCACCTGCGCAACCTCGCTATCGAGCGCGACCGCAAGATGAACGAGTACGGCGTCTTCGACGTCTCGGAGGTCGAAGACGACGCCGGCCAGCGGGCGGGCGTCCGCGTCGGCGGCGAGACGGAGGCGGAGATGTACGACGCCCTCGACCTCCCGCTGATTCCGCCGGAGCTCCGGGAGGACCGCGGCGAGATAGAGGCCGCACAGGACGGGGCCCTCCCGGACCTCGTCGAGGTCGACGAGATTCGCGGCGACCTCCACACCCACACCGAGTGGTCGGACGGCGACGACACCATCGCCGAGATGGTCGCGGCCGCCGCCGACCGGGGCTACGAGTACCACTGCGTCTCCGACCACGCCGCCGGTCCCGGCGTGTTCGGCAACACCGGCCTCACCGAGGGCGACCTCGAAGCGCAGCTCGACGAGATCGACGCAGTCCGCGAGGAGGCCGACATCGAGGTGTTCAGCGGCGTCGAGGCCAACATCGACGCCGACGGCGCTCTCACGACCGACGAGGACCTCCTCGAACGCCTCGACGTGGTCGTCGCCTCGCCCCACGCCGCGCTCAGACAGGAGCGCCCGGAGGCGACGGCGCGGATTCTCGCGGCCGTGGAGAACCCGCTGGTGGACGTCCTCGGCCACCCGTCCGGCCGCCTCCTCAACGAGCGCCCGGGGCTCGAACTCGACTACGAGCGGCTCGCGGAGGCGGCCGCCGAACACGACACCGCTCTCGAGGTCAACGCGAGCTACCACCGACTCGACCTGCGCGACGAGGCCGTCCGGGTCGCCGTCGAGGCCGGCGCGCTCCTCGCTATCGACACCGACGCCCACCGGCCGCCCGAACTCGGGAACGTCCGGTACGGCGTCCACACCGCGCGTCGCGGGTGGGCCGAGACGGCGGACGTGCTGAACGCCCGCGACGCAGACGGCGTCCGCGACTTCCTCCACTGAGGTCGGCATGGACCGCCTCCTCCTCGATACGATGCTCGGGAAGCTCTCGACCTACCTTCGGATGTGCGGCTACGACGCCGCCTACTCGCTCGACAGGGGCGTCGAGGCCGACGACGCGGTGCTCTCCCTCGCCGTCGACGAGGACCGCCGCCTGCTCACCCGCGACGTGTCCCTCGCCGCGCGCGCCCCGCGGAGTCTCCTCCTGTCCACCCGCGACGTGGAGGACCAGCTCCGGGAGCTCCGCGACGCGGGTTTCGACCTCTCGCTGCCCGGGGAGCCGTCGCGCTGTAGCGCCTGCAACGGCTCGCTGGAGCGCGTGCCGGCGGGCGAGCCGCGACCGGACCACGCGCCCGTCGAGGGTTCGCTCTGGCGCTGTCGGGACTGCGCGCAGTACTTCTGGAAGGGGAGTCACTGGGAGGACGTCCGGCGGCGACTCGAACGGGTCCGGGACCGGACGGCGGACGACCGGTGACGCCGTTCGGCAGGTGAGGCGCGAAGAATCGTCCGGGCGCGTCGCTTACTCCGGTCCGGGCGCGTCGCTTACTGCGTCTCCGACCGCCCGGTCCACGACTCGCAGGCGTCCATGTCGTCCATCACTTCGCTGTGGTAGCCGCAGTGGGGTCGGATGCCGTCCTCGGTGCGGACGTACTGGAAGTGCGCGCAGTTGCCGCAGTAGACGTCGCTCACCGAGCGGCGAGTCGGTCCGTCTGGTGAAGCCGTCGAGGACGCGTCCCGGTTCGACCCGCTCCCGACCCGGTCCGGCGACTGCGTCCCGGTGTCGGCGGTCGACGTGTCGCCGAGGCCGACGATTCCGGAGGAGGACGCGCCGCCGTCGCTGACGGTGGCGCTCGCGGTCTGGGTTTCGACCTCGCCGTCGGGGGTGTCGCCGAACAGGCCGACGCCGCCGAACCTGCCGAGGGAGGAGCGCTCGACCTCGACGATCTTCGTCTCGCCCTTTCGGGTCACCTCCATCTTGACGGTGCCGCCGGGGTCGTTCCGGGTCTTGAAGTTCGCGACGCCCACGAACAGCGACCAGAACGTCGTCATCGTCCCCGCGAAGTAGACGACGACGGTCGGGAGCGTGAGGTCCATCAGCCCCGCGCCGCAGTTCGACCCGGACCACTGGCAGGGGTACGCGTGCCAGAACAGGCCGACGCCGAGGACGGCGATGCTGGCACCGATGACGGCCGTGGCCTTGGTCCGCCGGCCCGAGGGGAGGACGGCGAAGATGCCGAGGAACACCGCCGGGACGCCCACGCCGGCGAGGAGCCCCCCGAGGTGCCGGACGTTCGTGAGCGTCGTTCCGCCGCCGCGGAGCACGTCCGTCGTGGCGACGACGATACCCGCGACGAGCATGACGACGCCCGCGGCGAAGAGACCGAGACCGAAGTACAGCCGTCGGAGGCTCGTCCCACTACCCCCGTCCCGCTCGTACACCTCCGAGAGACTGGTCATGCGGGCGTATAACACGTCATTACACAAAACCCTACGTCAGACGGCCGTGTGACGCGGCCACCGAGACGAAGAGGTTAATGTCGGCGGTTACCAAGGGCCGGACATGGCTGACGAGGAAGACGAAGACGCGGAACCCGCGGTCGAACTCGGCGAGGGGCAACCGGTCGAGGGCGCGCCGCTGGCACGGGTCGCCTCCCGGCTCACCTGGCCGCAGGAACGCAGTTTCGTGGAGCGCAAGGAAGGCGACGCCGTCGTCCGGACGCCCGACGGGCCGCGAGAGCTCTCCGAGATTCTCGCGGAGACGGGCGAGACGTACTTCGAGTCCCGCCAGCACTTCGTAGCGGAGATACAGGCGGTCGTCGGCGTCGCGCCTGTCCCCACCGCCGACGAGTGAGGAACCAGTGGCGGTCCGAACGCTCGTAGCGCGGTTGCGGAACCTCTCGTGGGTGCACCGGTCGCTACTGCTGGGTGCACTCCTGACCGTCCTCTGGACCCAGTGGGTACCCGCCGGGAATCTCACGGCCCGGGCGACGTTCGACGCGGTGGTGTTCGTCGTCGCACCCGGCGTGCTCGCGCTCACGCACGGGCACCGACTCGGCTGGCGCGTGAACCGGCGGGCGCTTCGGCACACCGTCCTGCTGGCGCTGTTCGTGCTCCCGTTCTACCTCGTGGGGTCGACGTTCCCGACGGTCCGGGCCTACTACCCGATGTGGCAGACGTCCGTCGCGCCGCTCGACTTCCTCCCGCACGCCGCACAGCAGCTGGTCGTCGTCGTCGCCGCCGAGACGTACTACCGGGGGCTCCTCTGCGTCGGCGTTCGGGAGGTCGGGTTCAAGAGCGTGTTCATCAGTCCGGTCGTCTACGCGTTCCACCACTTCGGCAAGCCGCCCATCGAACTCGTCCTCTCCGGGCCGACCGACGTCCTCTTCGGCGCGGTCGACTACAAGAGCGAGTCGATACTGCCGTCGGTCGTCGCCCACGGCTTCGGACTCGCGCTCCTCGACTGGTTGACCCTGCACCCGCCGCTCTTCGCTCCCGACGCGGTACTCCGGTGGCTCTCGTGGCTCCCCATCCCGCTCTAGCCGCTCTAGGCTGCGGTCTCACTCATCGACGTCGTCCGAGAAGGAGGCGAGCGTCGTCTGGAGGCCGGCCACCATCGTGGACTTGCGCCGGAGGTCCGCGAGCGAGACGGGGAGGTACGCCGTCAGCTGACCCACGGCGTCCGAGAACGTCTCGGCCTCCGCGTGCTCGCCGTCGAAGGCGTTGCGGACGGACTCGCGGACCTGCCAGACGCCGACGGGCCCCCAGTAGTCGTCGGAGACGTGTCTGAGGACGAGCACCTTGGCCTGTCGGCCGATGGACTCCAGGTGTTCGAGGACGCCCAGCCTCGCGGCGTAGTACGCGCCGGCCGTCTCGTCGACGTAGGTCGTGCGGCCCTCGTAGCCCTCGCTCGCGCTCGACATGTAGACGCCCGTCTCCGGGTCGGGGTTCCAGACGCTCCCGGGCGCCTTCATCTCGACGAGTTCGTACTCCCACCGGCCGGGCGCCAGCACGACCCAGTAGGCGTTCCCGAGGTACTCGTTCCGGTAGATGCGGACCGAGTCGACGCTCGGTGCGTCCCGGATGCGCCCGCGGAGGTACTGTCCGACGGTGTCGTCGACGGCGGTTATCGACCATCGCGTCGGGACGAGTTTCCGGTTCTCGGTCCGACCGAGCGCGCCCGCTGAGAGGATGGTGTTGACCTCGTAGACGTCGAATCCGCGGCGGTAGAGGTACGTCATCGCGCCCTGGGCGTTCCAGTCGTCGTCCTCGAGCGTCTTCTCGACCGGTCTCGGGACGTGGGGGTTCTCCGCGAGTTCGGCAGAGCGGGCGGCCGCTCGCGGTCCGGTGGGCGTGGCGACGTCGTCGACGTCGAAGTCGAGGTCCGGGCGGTCGTCGAGGCCGATCTCGACGCTCACCGGTCGGTCGGCGATGGCGACCTCCCGCTGGACGCCGACGAAGCCGTCCCAGGCGTCGTGGACGTTCGCGTCCGCGGCCCGGTTCGAGTTGAGCAGGCTCGTCCGACGCTCGAAGACGTCCTCGATGCTCACACCCTGCTCGTACCACCGGCTGTCGGTCACGAACGTCTCGGCGTCGTCCTCGCGGCCCACGGGCGAGAGGATGCCGGTCGAGACGTTCGGGTAGTTCGCACGCCCGACGAAGATAGACGGCGAGACGCTCCCGAACAGCGAGTCCCCCTGGAGCGTCTCCTCGAACCGGTCCTGGAACGTCTCGAGGTGGTCGAGGACCCCGTAGGACTTCTCGCGAGCGAGTCGGCGGCGCTCGGCCCGCTCGTTCACCTCGAGGTCCACGTACTCGTCGAGCCGCATTCGGTTCGTCGTTGGTCACACGGCGGCTTGAACCTTCTGTGGGGCGAACAGGCGACGCGACCGCTCCCCGTCCGGGTCGTCGCACACCCGCCTGCACCGAACGGGACCCTGCTCAGGTCACGGGGCGTCTGGGCCCGGTATCCCCCTTGAACGTTCGGAGTGTCGTCTGGTCGCTCGGAGCGTCGGCTGGTCGTTCCGAGCGTCGGCTGGTCGCTCGGAGCGTCGCGGGGAGAAGGAGGGGCTACCGGGCTATCGGTCGGGGGACGGGGAGGCGACGGCGGTCAGCTGTGGATGCCCATCGCCTCGATCTGTTCCTGGTAGCGGTTCCGGATGGTGACCTCGGTGACCTGCGCGACGTCCGCGACCTCGCGCTGGGTCTTCTTCTCGTTGCAGAGCAGACTCGCCGCGTAGATTGCCGCCGCCGCGTACCCGGTCGGCGACTTCCCCGAGAGCAGTCCCTGCTCTGCGGTCGTCTCGATGATGTCGTTTGCCTTCGACTGGACCTCCTCTGAGAGTTCGAGCTCCGAGCAGAACCGCGGGACGTACTTCTTGGGGTCGACCGGCTTCATCTCGAGGCCGAGCTCCTGGGAGATGTAGCGGTACGTGCGCCCGATCTCCTTTCGGTCGACGCGGGACACCTCGGATATCTCCTCCAGGCTCCGCGGGATTCCTTCCTTCCGGCAGGCGGCGTAGAGCGCGCTCGTGGCGACCCCCTCGATGGAGCGACCGCGGATGAGGTCCTCTTTGAGCGCGCGTCGGTAGATGACCGAGGCGACCTCTCGAACCGACCGCGGGACGCCGAGGGCGGAGGCCATGCGGTCGATCTCCGAGAGTGCGAACTGGAGGTTCCGCTCGCCGGCGTCTTTCGTCCGGATGCGCTCCTGCCACTTCCGGAGCCTGTGCATCTGACTGCGCTTGCGAGACGAGATCGACCGCCCGTACGCGTCCTTGTCCTTCCAGTCGATGGTCGTCGTCAGCCCCTTGTCGTGCATCGTCTGGGTCGTCGGAGCGCCCACCCTGGATTTCTCCTGACGCTCCTGATGGTTGAACGCACGCCACTCGGGGCCCGGGTCTATCTGCTCTTCCTCGATGATGAGGCCCGTCTCCTCGTGTATCAGTTCCCCGTCCGAGGTCCGGACCAGCTCGTCCGGGTCGAGGTCGTCGAGGTCGACGTCCTCTCCCCCCTCTCTTTCCTCCTCTCCTGAACCGCCCTGCCATCGCTGCCGTTCGGTCTCGCGCTCCCGCTGGCGGGTGGGCTTTGTCATCGCGTTTATATAGTCGTGTTTCCTCTAGTCTTAAAAGTTTGGGAAACATTGAATATTTCCTGCGGGTATTCGGCGAAAACAGAGGGTCTTTGTCTGGCTGTGCCGGACGTCGTACAGAGACAATGCCGACAATCGAGTGCGACCCGGAGACGGCGCGGGAACGACTCGAAGCCGCGGGGGTCGACGTCGCCCCGGGGAACACGGAGTTCGAGCGGTGGCGGGCCGAGCGCGGAGACGCGGTCGCAGTCGCCTACGACGACAAGGTCGTCGTGCAGGGCGGCCGTCCCACCGACATCACCGCGCTCATCGCCGAGGAGGGCGGTCGGGCGCACGTCTACTTCGACGGGGCGAGTCGGGGGAACCCGGGACCGGCGTCCGTCGCGTGGGTCCTCGTCACGAGCGACGGCATCGTCGCGGAGGGGGCAGAGCACATCGGGGAGGCGACGAACAACCGGGCCGAGTACGAGGCGCTCGTGCGGGCGCTCACCGTCGCGCGGGAGTACGGGTTCGACGAGGTGGACGTGAGAGGCGACTCCGAGCTCGTCGTCAGGCAGGTCCGCGGCGAGTACGCGACCAACGACCCCGACCTGAAAGAGCGGCGCGTGCGGGTGATGGAACTGCTCGACGGCTTCGACCGGTGGTCGCTCGCGCACGTACCGCGGGAGATAAACGAGCGCGCCGACTCACTAGCGAACGAGGCGCTCGACGATGCCTGAACTCCCCGACGAGGTGGTCGACGACGCGGAGCGACTCACCAGACTCGAGCGCGACGTGGTCGACCCGGACGAGATGGAGGCGTACCGGCAGCGGCGCGAAGAGTTGCTGACGGCGCACGGCTTCACCGCCCGCGTCCGCGAGGACGACGACACGCTGGTCCTCCACCCGGAGGAGTGGCTCGAGGACGGCGTCGCCCGGATGGACCGCATCGAGGACACGGACCGCGCGGTGGAGGTGTCGCTCTCAGGCGCTGGCGACCCGGAGAACTGGCACGCGGTGGAGGACCACAACCGGCGTCTCGTCGAGGCCGTCGGCGACGAACACGGCGACGTCCACGTGGCGAACGCTCGCGCGTTCGCCGACTTCATGGGGAACCACTACGCGCGCCGGGTCGAGACGGCCACGGCTGGCGAAGTACGTGAATTTCTGGAGGAGTACTACCCACGGAACGCCTGGCCCTCGGCGGAGGAGCGGGCGGTCGTGGGCAGGTCGCTCGAACTCCTGTTCGACGCTGCCGGTGCGGAGTTGCCCGACTCTACAGCCGAGCTTCGATGAGCTCTCTCACTTCGTCTGCCCGGGAATCGTCCGTGACGAACTTCGAGAGCATCCAGTCGAGCCTGTCGATGACGGCCTCGTGGCCGTCGTCGGTCAGTTCGTACTGATTCGTCCGCTTGTCCAGTTCGCTCTTCTCGACGAAGCCCATCTCGACGAGGTCGTCGAGGTTGGGGTACAGGCGACCGTGGTTGACCTCGGTGCCGTAGTACGCCTCGAGCTCGCGCTTTATCGCGAGGCCGTACATCGGTTCCTCGGCGAGAATGACGAGGATGTTTTGCTGGAACGCGGTCAGGTCGCGTGCGATGCCGGGGCTTTCACGAATTGTTTGTGCCTCTGACATGGATATAGAAATGTCATCCGGCTATTTAACGTTTCTCAACTCGTTATTTGTTTCTGGATGAGTCGGCGTGAGATTTGTGATTAGGGCGGTATTATCACCGGGTAATATCCGCGGAAGTGGGCACTTGCCCGATTCCGTGCGGAACGGGTCTGTCGGACGGAGCGGGGCCGAACGGCGGTCTCCGCGAACCGATGCCGAAAGGCCCTTTTACTCAATCGACGACCGTACACGCGCATGACGAACCTCTGGGAAGACCTCGAGACCGGACCGAATCCGCCGGAAGAGATCTACGCCGTCGTGGAGTGTCTCAAGGGCGAGCGCAACAAGTACGAGTACGACAAGGACGTTCCGGGCGTCGTCCTCGACCGCGTCCTCCACAGCAACGTCCACTACCCGAGCGACTACGGCTTCATCCCGCAGTCGTACTACGACGACGAGGACCCCTTCGACGTGCTGGTGCTCGTCGAGGACCAGACGTTCCCCGGGTGCATCATCGAGGCCCGCCCCGTCGCGCTGATGCGGATGGACGACGACGGCGAACAGGACGACAAGGTCGTCGCCGTGCCCATCGAGGACCCGCGGTACGACCACGTGCAGGACCTCGACGACCTCCCACAGCAACTCCGCGACGAGATCTCGGAGTTCTTCGAGACCTACAAGAACCTCGAGGCCGGCAAGCAGACCGAGACGCTGGGCTGGGAGGACAGGCAGGCGGCGATGGACGCCATCGAGCACTCGATGGACCTCTACGAGGAGAAGTTCGCGTAGGCTCCCCGACGCAGCCTCTCGATTCTGCGGGCCGGTCGCGCACCGAATTCGCCGGCTTCGCCACACGGGCCCCGTGTCGATTACCCTGGCTAATCCCACCGCCTCGCGGACATACATTATGCGCATGGGTAATTACTTGTGCGTCCGGCGGGTGTTCTCGAACGTGATGAGCGCAAAGCGTCCCCGCCTCGGCGTCGACCACCCGACCGTCGTTCCGACCAACTTCGAGCCGACCGAGCGGACGGACCGACCGGAGACCGAGCGGGACGCGGGTTCCGCGGAGTAGCGCTTCAGTCGCCCGCGCGTCTGGGTCTCCGCGTCGCCGCTCTCGCCGCCGTCGCTCGGTGGCGGCCACCCAGAGGCAAACCCCTTTTTACGCCCCCCGCGCTATCCCGACACAATGGCAGAGTGTGACGAGTGCGGGAAGTACGAGAATTTACCGTACCAGTGCAAGCGGTGCGGTGGGACGTTCTGTGCCGAACATCGGCTCCCGGAGAACCACGACTGTCCGGGACTCGACAACTGGAACGACCCGTCGGGCGTGTTCGACAGCGGTTTCGACGAGAGCGTCGAGAACCGCGGGGGCAGGACCGAGGGCGTCGTCGACCGACTGACCGGCACCGGCGGCCTGTTCGGGTACTTCCGCGGGAACATGGCGTACGTCTTCCTCGGGCTGATGTGGGTGACCTACGCACTCGAGTTCCTCACGCTCTTTCTGTCCGGCCCCGGTCTCTTCAACGACGTGTTCGTCCTCCGGTCCGACCAGTTGTTCTACGTCTGGACGTGGGTCACGTCCATCTTCGCCCACAGCCCGGTGTCCTTCTTCCACATCGTCGGCAACAGCATCGTGCTGTACTTCTTCGGGCCGCTCGTCGAGCGGTACGTCGGGTCGAAGAAGTTCGCCGCGCTGTTTCTCGTTTCGGGGGTCGTCGCCGGCCTCTCGCACGTCGGCGTGAACTTCCTGCTCAACCCGACGACGGTCACGGCGGTGCTCGGTGCCAGCGGCGCGATATTCGCCGTCCTCGGCGTCCTCACGGTGCTCAACCCGAACATGAAGATCTACCTCTACTTCCTGATTCCCATCCCGATGTGGCTGTTCACGCTCGGGTTCGCGGTACTCTCGGTCGTCTTCTTCATCCAGCCGCAGACGGCCGCCTCGGTGGGGCAGGGCAACGTCGCGCACTTCGCACACCTGACCGGTCTCGTCATCGGTCTCCTCTACGGCGAGCGGGTGAAAGGCCGCCGCAACGTGCCGAGCCAGCTCCAGTTCGGCGGCGGCGGACGCGGCCCCGGCGGGCCGGGTCGGGGGCGGTTCTGACCGGCCGATGGACCTCGCTCGCCCGGACCTCGTCCCCGAACCGGGGCGCTCTCGCGACGAGATGGAGGCGCTCCAGTGGGAGGTCGCCGCCGCCGCAGCGTTCGAGGACGACTTCGACTTCGACCCCGCCTCCGTCTCGCTGGCCGGCGGCGCTGACCTGACCGGCGAGCGCCCCGTCGTCGCCGGCGTCGACCAGGCCTTCCTCGACGACCGGGCGGTCTCGGCCGTCGTGGCGATGCGCGGGGGCGAGGTCGTCGAACGGGTCCACGCGGTGTCCGAACTCACCATCCCGTACGTTCCGGGACTGCTCTCGTTCCGGGAGGGAGGGCCGATTCTCGACGCCTTCAGCGAACTCTCCGTCGCCCCGGACCTCGTGCTGTTCGACGGGAGCGGCCGCATCCACTTCCGGCAGGCCGGGCTGGCGACGCACATGGGCGTCGTCCTCGACCTCCCGAGCGTGGGCGTCGCCAAGAGCCTCCTCTGTGGCCGCCCGGACGACGACACCGAGGGCCGACCGGCCGGGTGGCGCACGCCGGTGTACGCGGCCGACGGCGTCGAACCCCGCCCGGACGAGGACGGCCCCGACTTCGCAGAGACGGTCGTCGGCTACGCCTTCCAGTCGCGCCAGTACGACGCGAAGCCGGTCGTGAACCCGCTCTACGTGAGCCCCGGCCACCGCGTCTCCGCGGAGACGGCCGTGGACCTCGTCGCGCGCCTGTGCGACCGCTACAAGCTCCCGGAGCCGACGCGCCGCGCCGACGCCTACGCCGACGAGGCGAAAGCGCAGTACGAGTAGCCGCGCCCGGCGCTGTCGGGCGTCTCGACCGGTCCCGCGCGCCGGACACCAGCTTTATGCGAATCTCGACGTGTACTCCGGTCATGCGATGTCCGGTCTGTGACAGCTCGGCGTACACCGAGATCAGTGGCGGATGGCACGACAGAAAGGTGGCGAGGTGTGACGAGTGCGGGAACATCTTCGATCACCTGTTCGATCAAGACGGGGGAGCCACGTCACAGACGGTGAACT
>JBDGSQ010000126.1:0-19735 GCA_042217455.1 Haloferacaceae archaeon
GACCGGTCTTGCCCACGTTGTCGATGTCCTGCATCCGGATGCAGGGCTGGGAGATACAGAGCGGATTCGCCGGCGGCGGGGTCTGCCCGCTGGTGACCAGCGGCTGGAAGTCGTAGATGGACGCCTGCGTCAGCAGGACGTCGTCGCGCCAGCGGTTCGCCGCGACCGGGTATGGCTGGATGCGCTCGTGGTCGTGGTCCTCGAAGAACGAGAGGAACGCCTCGCGCATCTCCTCGAGCGTGTACTCGCCGTCGAACCCGGGGTTGTCGATGAAGCTGTACTCCTCACACGGGGGCTCGCCGCACGTCTCCCGTTCGTGGTCTCGCGTCCAGAAGTGCGCGCCGCAGGACGGACACTGCTTTCGCACGAAGTCGTTCTCCTCGAAATACTCGAGGCGATACTCCGATTCGAGACTGCTCATTATGTCTGTGTGGCCCATCACCGGGTAAAACAGTTCCGGGCCGCGAATCCCGGCCCCGACCGCAGGACGCCGGGAGCGCGTTTCGGGGACGGGCACGGTGACCGGAGGGGGAGTGAGGAGACAGCGGTTCGACGGAATCATTATATCAGTCGAGGGGCAGGCAGCAATGGAACAGCGAGATGAGAGAGGCCGTCACCGTCGCACTCCTCGCACCCCCGTCCAGCGACCGCGCCGAGACAGCGGCGGGACTCGACGCCCGCGACGAATTCTCGGTTCGGCCCGTGGCCCCCGACGAGGTCGACGACGTCGAACCCGGAGCCGTGGACGTCGCCGTCGTCTTCGACACGGACCACTGCCCGTCCTGCTGGTCGGGCGGGTGCGTCCCGGTCGTCCTCTACGGCGACGACCCCCTCGGAGGGCCGCACAGCGGTCGTATCGCCGGATACGCACGCAGGGGCGACGTGGCGGCGCTGGCCGACCAGCTCCGCTGGGTGGTCCGCACCGGCCCGGACGCCCGCATCCGGCTGGAGAAGCTCCACAGCGGGGCGGCCGGGCTCGTGGGGACCCGCTCGCGGGAGGCGCTGTACGAACGGGTCCTCGACATCGCAGAGCGCGTCCTCGCGTTCGACAACTGCGACCTGCTGATCGTCGAAGACGGCGAGTTCGTCTCGAAGGCGGCCCGGGGGACCTTCGACGGCGGGACGACGACGGTCCTCCCTCTCGACCACGGGCTGCTGGGAGAGACCTACCGGACCGGCGAGTCCCACCTCGTCCGCGACGTCCAGGAGAGCGACCGGACCCAGCCGGTCGCGAGCGACTTCCGCGCCGGCATCAGCGTCCCCTTCGGCGACGTCGGGGTGCTGCAGGCGGTCTCCACGAAGCCCAGCGTCTTCGACGAGACGGACGTCCGCCTGCTCGAACTGCTCACGACCTACGCGGCCGAGATTCGCTCGCGCATCGACACCGAGGTCGCACTCCGCGAGAAGCACGACCGTCTGAGCGCCCTGTTCGACAACGTCCCCGACGCGGCGATCGAGTACGAGTTCGTCGACGGCGACCCCGTCGTCCGGGCCGTGAACGACGCGTTCGTCTCGGTGTTCGGCTACGACCGTGACGCGGTCGTCGGCGAGAGCCTCGACGGGTTCCTCCTCCCGGAGGCGAGCGAAGCGGGCGCGACCGTGAGAGACGGAGACGAGCGACGACGCCCGGAGCGACCGGACGCAGGACCGGAGACCGGAGACGGTGAGCGGGCGAGCGCTCTCGATACCGAGGCGATGATGCTGACCGAGAAGCTCCTGCAGGGACAGCGCTTCCAGCACGAGTGCCGCCGCCGGACCGCGAACGGCTGTCGGGAGTTCCTCCTCCAGATAATCCCGCTGAACCGGGACGAGGGCAGCGTCGCCGGCTACGCGATATACACGGACATCAGCGAGCAGAAGGAGCGCGAGCGGGCGCTCAGACACCAGAACGACCGCCTGGAGGAGTTCGCCAGCCTCGTCTCACACGACCTCCGGAACCCGCTCGGCATCGCGCAGGGGCACCTCCGGCTCGCCCGGGAGACGGGGCGCGAGGAGTCCTTCGAGACGATCGAGGCCGCGCTCGACCGCATGGACCGGCTCATCGGGGACGTCCTCTCGCTGGCGCGACAGGGCCGCGTCGTCGGCGACCCCGAACCGGTGAACGTCGCCGCAGTGGCCCGCTCTGCGTGGAACACGGTCGAGACGACGGACGCCCGGCTCCGGACCGACGGGTCGATAACGGTGCCCGCCGACCAGGGCCGGCTCAGAGAGCTGTTCGAGAACCTGTTTCGCAACAGCGTGGAACACGGTTCCACGGGCAGTCGGTCGGAGACCGACGACAGCGTCGAACACGGTTCGACGAGCAGTCGGCCGCGGGCCGACGACAGCGTGGAACGCACCCAGCCGGACGTGACCGTGACCGTCGAGGAGACGGCGGACGGCTTCGCCGTCGTCGACGACGGGCCGGGCGTGCCCGAGGGGGTGCGCGACAGCATCTTCGAGTCCGGGTTCACGTCGACCGAGAACGGGACGGGGTTCGGACTGGCGATCGTCGACCAGATCGCGACCGCTCACGGCTGGAGCGTCGAACTGGCGGCGTCGGGCGACGGCGAGGGCGCTCGGTTCGAGATTCGGACGGAGTGAGTCACTCGTCGAGCGCGAGCGACGCGAGCAGCGCTTCGAGTTGCACCTGTTCGTTCGCACCTTCGGTGATGCGGTAGTCGGCCTCGCCGATGCGCTCCATCAGCCGGACGGTCGCGCGCTCGTCGAGGTCGAAGTCCCACACCGAGCGGTGGAGCTGGTCGACGATGTCGCCGCCAGCCATGCCGGTGTCGGTCAGGAGCGTATCGAGCGTCGAGCGCGCCTGCGCGAAGTCGCCCTCGATGGCCGCCGTAACCATCGACTCGATCTCCTCGGGGCGGGCGGTGCTGGTGATGGTGTAGACGGCCTCCGCGTCGACGACCTCGCCGGTCGTCGCCGCGGCCTGCAGGGAGTTGATGGCCCGGCGCATGTCGCCGTTGGCGGCGTAGACGAGCGCGTCGACGCCCTCGTCGGTGACTTCGATGCCCTCCGTCTCCGCGATGTCCCGGACCTGCGCGTCGACGGCGTCGTCGGAGAGCGGCGAGAAGCGAAACACCGCACACCGAGACTGGATGGGGTCGATTATCTGCGAGGAGTAGTTACACGAGAGGATGAACCGGGTGTTGTCCGAGAACTGCTCCATCGTGCGTCTGAGCGCCGACTGCGCGTCGGAGGTGAGCGAGTCGGCCTCGTCGAGGAAGATGACGCGGTACTCGTAGCCGCCGAAACTGGAGCGCGCGAAGTTCTTGATGCGGTCCCGGACGACGTCGATGCCGCGCTCGTCCGAGGCGTTCAGTTCGAGGAAGTTCTCCCGCCAGTCGTCGCCGTATATCTCGCGGGCGATGGCGGTCGCGCTGGTAGTTTTGCCGACGCCCGCGGGACCGGCGAACAGCAGGTGCGGGAGGTCGTCCTGGTCGATGTACGACTGCAGACGGGCGATGGTGTCCTCGTGGCCGTACACGTCCGCGAGCCGCTGCGGACGGTACTTCTCGATCCAGATTTCGCGGCCCGGCATGCCCTCGGCCTCGCTCATGGTGGTAGGAGGGGGCCCTCGACTGATAAACTCCCCGAGACGACGAGCGAGAGAGGCACTCGACGGCGCGGTGGCGAACAGGCGGCCGACGGCGGCGACGGCGCGAGCGAGGACCGGCCGCACTCCCGCGGACCCTCGCGCGGTCGAGGTCAGGTCACGGGACGGGGTGGTCCCGCCATTGGCCTTGAACCCTCGGCCGCCGGCGACCCGGCGGCGTGAGTCCGTCGTCGCCGGGGAGGACAACCCTCAAGCGGATCCGCGGCCGACCAACGGGCATGGACGTCACCGTCGAAGTCGTCGGCGAGGAGACCCGCGAGGTGACCGTCGGGGGGGAGAGCACCTACGCGGACCTCGTGGACGCCGTCGACCTCCGCGTCGACGAGGTGTCCGTGCTCGTCGACGGGAGACCGGTCCCCGAAGACCAGCCGGTCGACGCAGACCGGGTCCGGATTCTCCGCCTCATCAGGGGCGGGTGAGCGGCGTGAGCCGGAACGCGACGGTTCGCGCTGGCACGCCCGCGGACCACCTCGACGTGATGCGCATCCTCGACGGGGCGATGCTCGACGTGGACGCGGAGACGGTGCGGTCGCGACTGGAGCGGTCGCCCGCCGCGGTGCTCGTCGCCGAGTGCGACGCCGTTGTCGGCGCGCTCGTCCTCGACGGGACCCACGTCGACGCCGTGGCTGTCAGGCGGTCCCGCCGCGGCCGGGGCGTGGGCACCGCGCTCGTCGAGGCGGCCGCGGCGCGAGTCGACGGCGCACTCACCGCCGACTTCGACCCCCGCGTCAGCGCGTTCTACGAGTCGGTCGGGTTCGAGATAGCGGCGCGCGACGGGCGGCTGTGGGGGACGTACGAGCGCGGCGGTGCGGACAGCTAGCGACCCGGCGGTGGCGACGACGAACCGGCGACGGCTAGATCAGCGGCCGGACCAGTTCGGTCCCCGCGTCGAGCAGGTCGCGGACGGCCGATTCGCTGCCAGCCTCGGCGTAGACGCGCAGTTTCGGTTCGGTCCCGCTCGGCCGGACGAGGAGCCACGAACCGTCCTCGAGGAGGAGTTTGAAGCCGTCGAGCGTCACGACGTCCGCCACCTCGCGGCCGGCGACCGTCTCCGGAATCTCGTCTTCGAGGGCCGCGAGCACCCGGACTTTCTCCTCGTCGGGGCAGTCGAGGCTCACCTTGTCGGCGACGATGGCACCGTGTTCGGCGAGGAGACGGTCCACCCGGTCGTCGAACGACTCCTCGGCGGCGGCCGCGGCGGCGACCAGCGACATCAGCACCCCGTCTTTCTCCCGGACGTGCCCGCGCACGGAGAAGCCGCCGGACTCCTCGCCGCCGACGAGGGCGTCGTGTTCGGCCATCGCGTCGGCGACCCACTTGAAGCCGACCGCGGTCTCGAAGACCTCCTCGCCGTGGGCCTCGGCGACCCGGTCGACCAGGAACGTCGTGGAGACGGTCCGGACCGCCGGCCCGGAGTCGGAGTCGAGCAGGTAGTCGTAGACGGCCGCGAAAAAGAGGTTCTCGTCGAGGTGGCCGCGGTCGAGCGTCACGACGGCGAGGCGGTCCGCGTCGCCGTCGTTGGCGACACCGAGGTCCGCGTCGTGTTCCGCGACCGCCTCCGCGAGGCCGCCGAGGTGTTTGGGGCTCGGTTCGGGCGGCGTCCCGCCGAACTCGGGGTCGCGCTCGCACCGCCGCCGGATTACCTCGACGCCGACCGATTCGAGCAGCGCGTCGGTGACGCCGCGGCCGCTCCCGTGCATCGCGTCGTAGACGACCGTCAGCCCGGAGAGCGAGTCGTCGCCGACGCCGACGAGGTCGCGGGCGTGGGCCGCGTGCGAGCCGACGAGGTCGACCTCCTCGACGGCTCCGCGCTCGGCCCCGGGGAGTCGCTCCGGCGGGGCGAGGCGGGCCTCGATGGCATCGGTCACCTCCGGGAGCGCCGGCGCGCCGTCGTGCGGGATGAACTTCACGCCGTTGTACTCCGGCGGGTTGTGCGAGGCCGTGACCATCAGCGCCCCCGCGAGGTCGCGGTCGACGATGCCCCACGCGACCAGCGGCGTCGGCCGGTCGCGTTCGGGGAGGAGCACGTCGAAGCCGTTGTCAGCGAGGACCTCGGCGAGGGAGTCGGCGAACCCCCGGGAGGTCGGGCGGGCGTCGTACCCGACCAGGACCGGCGCGTCGCTGCCCTCATCGCGGAGGAAGTCGGCGACTGCCTGCCCGACCATCCGCACCCGCTCGTCGGTGAACTCGTCGAGGGTGGCGCGCCACCCGTCGGTCCCGAAGGAGACGGCGTCCGCGTCAGCGTCCATAGTGAACGCTGACCCCCCGACGAGTCAAAAAACCACCTCGTCCCGACGGGCTTTTTGCGGCCGGCCCCTTACGACGGCCGATGACCAGGGTCGTCGCAGTGTCAGGAAGCCGCCGCGAGGGGAGTTACACCCTGAAGGCACTCCGGTACGCACTCGACGGAGCCGAGGCGGCCGGCGCGGAGACAGACCTCGTCGACCTCGGGTCGGTCGACCTCCCGCTGTACCACCCGGACGAGGACGAACAGGGCGAGTCGGAGGCGCTGATGCGTCGCATGCGCGCCGCCGACGGCGTCGTCCTCGGATCGCCGAACTACCACGGGTCGTACTCCTCTACCTTCCGGAACTTCCACGACTACTGTAGCTACGACGAGTACGAGGACACCGCGGTCGGCCTCCTCACCGTCGCCGGCGGCGGCACCATCGCCAGCGTCCTCGACCACATGCGCGTGACGGTCCGGGGCGTCCACGGGTACGCGATACCGCACCAGGTCGGCATCCGCAACGCCTCCTCGAAGTTCGACGGCGACGAGTTCACGGACGACGCACTCCGGGAACGGACCGAGAAACTGGGGCGGAAAGTCACAGAACAGGCCCGCCTGCTGCAGACGGCCGGCCGACCCGTCTCGGCGGACGACTAGCGGTCGACCCGTCTCGGCGGACGACTAGCGGCCGACCCGTCTCGGCGGACGACTCGACACGAAGCGACCGGACGTCGCGGCCCGCACGCTGCTGGCAACGGCCCGGGCGCTGGTCGCCGCGGCCCGCGCTAGTCGGACTCCCGGACTGGCTCCCCGTTGGCGACGAGTCGCTCTTTCTCCGCTCTCGACAGCTGTTTGACCTCGTACTCGCGAGCCATGGCGGCCGACTTGCTCCCGTGTCGCTCGCTGTAGACCAGTTCGACCGGGGTCCGCCCCCGGGTGTACTTCGCTCCCTCGCCGGCGTCGTGTTCCGCGACGCGCCGCGAGAGGTCGGTGGTGTAGCCGGTGTAGAGCGTGCCGTCGCTGCACTCGATGACGTAGACGAAGTGGTGCCCGTCGCCCGACGGCATAGACGCCTCTCGTGGTGCGACAGATAAAACGATGTCCCCTCTCGGCGGACGTCCCCGGACGAGGGAGGACGGTACGTAACGGCGTCGTGCGGCGAGTTCAGGGCGCGTTACGAGCAGTCATGCGTTGCGGGTTCGGTGGCGAGCGGCCTCCGCGATGCCGGCGTTCGCCGAGCAGTTCGGACACGCGAGGACGCGGCCCGACTCGTCGGCGAAAACCCTGGCGAAGCGCTCGGACACGTGCGACCCGCAGTGGTCGCATCGTGGCATGGTGCGTACCGACGACGTACGGGGTCGGCAGGGCGGCTAGGGGCTACGGCTACTTAGGCCTCACGCGCGCGTGCGTGAGGACGGAATTGTCGCTCGCCGGAAGGTGCACGCGGACGGCAGAAGGAGTGACAGGTTCGTGATACACAGGGGTAGCGACGACGCGTTCGGCGTCGGCGTCGGGGTGCGACGAGCGCCGTGAGCGGAGCGCCGCGCGACCCGCGACCGAGACGCGCGTACCGCGAGAGAGACCAGTCGAGGGCGGCGTTCCCCGCGTCCGGGACGGTCCAGTCCGGGGCGGTTCGCGTTGAGTATATAAACTAGCCGAAGATACGGTACGCAGACCCCCTCCAAACCGCCGTTTCTCGCGATTATTTGGGAACGCTTATAAGGTACGCCGGAATACCCGAACGATGTATGGCAGACCTTATTGTCAAAGCAGCCGTCAAGGAAGCGCTCCAGGACAAGAACGTTGCTTCGGACTTCTACGACGCCCTCGACGAGGAAGTGCAGGAGTTGCTCGAAGACGCCGCCCGTCGTGCGGAAGCCAACGACCGCAAGACGGTCCAGCCGCGCGACCTGTAAGGTCGACTCTCGCGGAGCCTTTTTATCGGAGCCCCGACGCCGACGCGTAGCCCCGGCGCAGTCTGGACGACGACGCGTCGAGGCGTAGCCCCGGCGCTGTCCCGGCGAGAGGACGCCGCCGGTCTACGGCTCGCGGACGGTGACGCCGCCGTCGGTCCCGACGTGGACCTCGTCGGCGACGTCGACGAACAGGCCGTGTTCGACCACGCCCGGCGTTCCAGACAGCCGGGTCGAGAGCGACGCGGGGTCCGTGACCTCGCCGAAGTCGGCGTCGAGAACGAGGTTCCCGTTGTCGGTGACGACTGGACCGTCCTTGCGCTCTGCGGTGCGGAGCGCCGGGTCGCCGCCGGCCTCGCGGAGGCGTCTGGCGACGACCCCCCGGGCGTCCGGGAGGACCTCGACCGGAATCGGGTGGTCGACGACGGCCGCCTCCTTGCTCGGGTCGACGACGACCACGAACCGGTCTGCGGCGGCCGCGACGACCTTCTCGCGGGCGTGTGCGGCCCCGCCGCCTTTGACCAGCGCCCCGTCTGCGACCTGGTCGGCGCCGTCGACGGCGAGGTCCACCCGGTCGACGTCCTCCAGCGGGACCAGCGGGACGCCCACCTCGCGTGCGAGTTCCCGCGAGGCGAACGACGTCGGCACGCCCCGCACGTCGAGTCCGGCGTCCACCGCGCGCCCGATGGCCCGAACGGCGTACGCGGCGGTGCTCCCGGTGCCGAGGCCGACCACGTCACCGTCGGTGACGAGCGCGGCGGCGCTCTCGCCCGCCCGTCGCTTCTGTTCGTCGTTCCCGCCGGAGACTTTCATGCGCGAGGGCACCGCCCGCGAGGACAAAAGCGACGCGATATTTCGAGCTGGTTACAGAAATTCAATTTCGCCAACGTTTTTGGAAGTGGCCGACGGACTACCCCACTGAGTGAGACGGTGGCGCACCCGCCGCCCCGACCGCGGGTGCGGCGCCCGTTCACTCACGACCCGAGTGCCGTCGCGCAAAGGCTACCGTGGGCACGCCGTGTGCGACCGGCGTCCACCGCCGTCCGGGCGAGGACGCCCCCGCCCCGCTGGCATCTCCCGCCCCCTTCACCCATTCACCGACGCTCGAGCCACAGCTGACGCGGCGACTGTCGACGCCGCAGAACTGGCAGTCGGTGGATTGCTCAGTCGAGACGGTCGAGGACGGGACCGCTCAGTCGAGACGGTCGAGGACGGCGTCCGTGTCGTACGCCAGCGAGAGCGCCCGGGAGCGACCGCGCCCGTCCACCTCGGCGTACGTCGCGTCGATGACGCCGAGGTTGTCGAGTTTGTTGATGAGTTCCGAGTAGCGGGTGTAGCCGAGGCCCGTCCGCTCGTGGAAGGCGTCGTACACCTCGCCCGCCCGGTCGCCGTCGTGGTCCGCGATGACCTCGACGAGCACCTCCTCGTTCTCCGAGAGGCCGCGCAGACACCGCGAGAGGTGGACGTACTTCGACTTGTCGTAGGCCTTCTCGACGTCCTCGACGTTCACGGTCCGACTGGCCCGCATCTCGGCGTTGAGACCCGCCCGGTGGAGCAGGTCGATGCCGACTCTGAGGTCGCCGCTCTCGGCTGTGAGCTCCGCCACGCGGTCGAGTTCCGTCGCCCCGACGACGTCCTCGTGGAACCCGCGCTCCACGCGGTGACGCAGGATGTCGACGATCTCGTCGACGTCGTAGACCGGGAAGTAGACCTCCTCGGGCCGGAAGACGCTCTGGACCCGGCGGTCGAGCTCGTCGATGACGTCGAGCGACAGGTCCGAGGAGATGATGATGACGCCGATGCGCGCGCCCGAGTGGGCCTCGTGAGCGCGCAGGAGCGAGTAGAGGGTGTCGGAGGCCTCGTTCTCGTAGAACAGGTAGTTCACGTCGTCGAGGGCGACGACGAGCACCTCGTCGTCCTCGACGAGGCGATCGGTTATCTGCCCGAACAGCTTCTTGAAGGAGATGCCCGACGAGGGGGGTTCGTACTCGAAGACGTCCTCGAACAGGCGCGAGAAGACGGCGTACCGCGTCGAGTCCACCTGGCAGTTCACCCGGACGGTCCGGACGCCGGGTTGCCCCCCGAGTTCGCTGAAGAGTTTCTGCACCGCCGTCGTCTTGCCCGTCCCGGGCGGCCCACGGACCACCGTGTTCAGCGGACGAGAGCCGCGAACCGCGGGGCGGAGCGCGTACTTCAGGCTCTCCAGCTGGGACTCGCGGTGGCTGAACGTCTCCGGGACGTAGTCGATCTCGAAGACGTGCTCGTCGCGGAACACGGACTCGTCCCACGACAGCATCCCGTCTCCGGAGTCGTCGACCATTACTTCCACCACGCTGCCGGTTCCACTTAACCATTTGCCACACCCGCGGCGGAAGTGAAAGTGGGCGCGTCGCGGGGCTCAGACGGGCATGACCAGTCAGAACTTCTCCAGCAGGCGGTCGTAGAAGCCGCTCTCCTCGCGCTCCTCGGCCAGCTTCTCGACGATGAGCTCCGGCGTCGAGCGCGCGAGGTGGTCTTTCACCGGCGAGCGGTTCACCTCCAGTTCGCCGTCGACGAGGCCGACGGCCTCGATACCGTCGACGGCGACGTCGACGGCGGAGGCGTCGCGGATTTCGCCGGCGAGGTGCGAGACGAACACCGCCGTCGTCTCCTGTTCGGAGAGGGCCTCGAGGATGCCCGCGATGATGTGGGCGCTCGCGCCGGGTTCGGTGATGCTCTCCAGTTCGTCGACGAGGACGAGGCGGTTCTCCGCGCCGTCGGTCAGGTCGGCGAAGTCCCGGAGCGTCGCCTCGAACGCCCCGGCGTCGAGGGTCCCCTGACTCTTGGCGTAGTAGTGCAGTTCCTCGAACCGGCCGAGTTCGACGCGCTCGGCGGGGACGGGCAGGCCCATGTGCGCGAGGACGACCACCAGCGCCACGAGGTCCAGCGTCGACGTCTTGCCCCCGCTGTTGACCCCCGAGAGGAGGGTCACGCCGGAGACGGCGTAGTCGACGGGGTCCACGTCGTCGAACGCGACGTCCAGCAGCGGCGAGCGCCCGCCCTCGATGACGAAGCCGTCGGCCCCGAACTCGGGCATCGTGCACTCGAAGTCGCGGGCGAAGCGGGCGACGGCGAGTTCGACGTCCAGTTCCAGCGCGTCACGGACGAGCGACTCGACCGGGTCCCTGAGTTCGCGCAGGTCCCGCGCGAGTTCCGTCTTCAGCCGCGCCGCCCGGCGGTCCCGCGCGGCGGTCAGTTCCGTCCGGAGGCGCGAGACCGACTCCTCGCGGTGTTCGACCGGGAACGTCGGGTCGTCGGTGAACGCCCGCCGGGCCATCTCCGCCTCGCCCTCGTCGAGGTCGAGCGAGTCCACGAGCTGGTCGCGCGCGGCGGCGACGGCCCTGTCGTGCTCGTCGGACAGTTCGCGTCCGAGCAGGGAGTCGACCCGCGCGCCCTGTTCGACCAGCGAGAGGAAGTCGGTGCCCTCGATGGTGACGTCGCGCTCGCGGATGGCGTCCCGGAGGCGGTCGTTCGCGACGGACTCGGCGGTCGAGACGGCGGCGTCGAGGTCGTCGACGGCGGTGACGAGTCGGTCGAGTTCGTCGTCGCCGACGACCGTGCCGTCGTCGTCGAGGCGGTCGAGCGCGTCCCGGAGCGCGTCGAGGTCGCAGGGCGTGTCGAGCGCCGCCCGCTCGTGAACCTCCGCGGCGGCGAGTATCCGGTCGCGGTTCTGTGCGAAGAAGGCGAGCGTCCGCTCGGGCACGAGCGCCTCCGGGTCCGAGAGCGCGTCGGGTTCGACCCGGACGTCCCCCGACACGTCCACGCCGGCGAACGCCTCGTCGAGGGCGACCACCGTCGAGTACGAGCGCGCGAGCTCGGCGAGTCCGCGGGCGTCCTCGACGATCTCGACCGAGAGTTCGGGGACGGCCTCGTCCGCCTCCGCGTACCGCTCTGCGTCCGCTGTCGCGAGACACCGCTCTCGCACGCGGAGGTCGCCCGGCGAACCGAGGGGTTCGACCCCCGCGAGCGCCTCCGCGACGTCGGGCGACGGGTCCCGCGCTGCCGCCTCCGCCGCGAACTCGCGGACCTCGTCGATGCGAGAGCGGCGGGCGCTCGGGTAGAGCGTCTCCAGTCGCTTGGCGGCGTAGTCGGTCACCGTCCGCGCTGACAGCAGCGAGAGGACGTCGCGGTAGACGTCGCTGGCGCGGTCCGTGGCGAGGAAGCCGCCGGGGTCGTCGTGCTCGCGGCGGATCGCCCCCCGGGCGATGGCGGCGGCGCGCCCCTCGGTGATGCCGGGCGCGCGGGCGAGCGCCGCCACGTCGCCGTCGCGCAGGGCCGTCTCGGGGTCCTCGAGCGTTCGGAGCGCCGACGCTGTCTTCTCGCCGACGCCCGGGATGCTCGTCAGCTCCATTCGGACTGCTCTATCGCTGCATCTGACAAAACGTTGCGGGTCGAACGTGATCGTACGCCGTCACGTTCCGGCCGTGCAACGTGCTCCCGCGTCCTCACGGTCCGGCTGTGGCTCCGTGCTCCCGCGCCCCCACGTTCCGGGTGAGCGTTGCAGCGGTGCCGCGCGCGCCACGAAGTTCCCCGGACAACGCGCTTTTCTCTCTCGGGGTGGAAGGGCCGTGCATGACTCCCACGCTGGAGACGAAAGCCGACGCCGCGCGGTCGGCGCTCGGCGAGCGGGACGGCGTCGTCGTCGCCTTCTCCGGCGGCGTCGACTCGAGCGTCGTCGCGGCGCTCGCCCACGACGCCCTCGGCGACGACGCCGTGGCCTGTACGGCCAGGAGCGAGACGCTCCCGGAGGCGGAACTCGAGGACGCGCGGAGGGTCGCAGACGAGATCGGAATCAGGTACGAGGAGGTCGGGTTCTCCGAGCTGGAGAACCCCGACTTCGTCGCCAACGACGGCGACCGGTGCTACCACTGCCGGACGATGCGCCTCGGGCAGATGTACGAGGTCGCCCGCGACCTCGGATACGACACCGTCTGCGACGGGACGAACGCCTCAGACCCCGGCGAGGGCCACCGCCCCGGCCTCCGCGCGGTCGAGGAACTGGAGGTGTTCTCCCCCCTGCTCGCCCACGACATCGGCAAGTCCGAGGTGCGACAGCTCGCCGACGACTACGGCCTGACCGTCGCCGACAAGCCCTCGATGGCCTGCCTCTCCTCTCGCATCCCGACGGGACTGGAGGTGACCGAGGAGCGACTCACGCGCGTCGAGAAGGCAGAGCAGCTGCTCCGGACGTGGGGCTTCTCGCAGTTCCGCGTCCGCGACCACGACGGCCTCGCCCGCATCGAAGTCGCCGCCGACGAGCTACCGGCCGCCCTCGACCTCGATTTCGTCGCCGCCGCCCGCGAACACCTCGCGGACCTCGGCTTCGACCACGTGACCCTCGACCTCCACGGCTACGAGACGGGGAGCGTCAGCCCCGACGACGATTGAGACGGGGAGCGTCAGCCCCGACGACGATTGAGACGGGCCCGCTCGCACTCCCCACCGCGGCGTTCATCTCCTCGCCCGCCGTACCGGTGGCGTGAACGAACTCTCGACGAGCGTCGATATCGACGCTCCATCCGACGTTGTCTGGGACGTTCTGACGGACTTCGACGAGTACGGGGAGTGGAACCCCTTCGCTCTCGTCGCCGGGCGACCCACGGAGGGCGCCCGCCTCACGGTCGAACTCCGCCCTCCCGGGAAGCGGGCGACGACGTTCCGCCCGACGGTCACGCGCGTCGACCCCGGGGAGGAACTCCGGTGGCGGGGCCACCTGTTCGTCCGTGGGCTCTACGACGGCGAACACCGGTTCAGTCTCGAAGCGCTCGACGACGGGCGGACCCGGTTCGTCCAGTCCGAGACCTTCGAGGGACTGCTCGTCGGCCCCATCAACCGGTGGCTCGGCGACGCGACCCGGGAGGGATTCGAGGCGATGAACGAGGCGCTGCGAGCGCGGGCTGAGTCTCGCGCTGGAACGAGCGCGGGCGACGCAGCGGCAGCGGCGGGAGCCGCCGGCGACGCCGCGGTCTGACCGGGCGGGTCGCCGGCTCTCAGTTCCCGGTCCACCGCAGGAGTCCGAGAGTCCCCTCGAAGAGGACGATCATCGTGGCCGCGATGATTATCGGAGCCATCCCGGTCGGGTCGGGGCTGACGAGGAACGCCAGCCCGAGGAACGACCCCCACACCAGCAGGCGCTTGTCCTCCAGTGCCTCGCGGGTGACCAGTCCCATCATGATGGCGAGCTGGACGAACAGCGGAATCTGGAAGACCAGCGCCATGTAGCCCATCAGCAGCAGGATGAGGTTGAACGTCTCCCGGAGGCCGAACGCGACGATGGCCGTCCCGGTCGTGTAGCTCGTGAAGTAGGCGAAGATGGCCGGCAGGACCACGAAGTGCGAGAACGTGACGCCCACCAGCGCGAGGACGAGACTCGTCGGGATGGCCGCGAGGTAGTACCGCCGCTCGTTGGGGTAGAGGCCGGGGCGCATGAACAGATACGTCTCGTAGACGAACACCGGGAGGCCGAGGACGAACCCCGCGAGACCGGACACCTTCAGCTCCGTGAGGATGAGTTCGAGCGGGCCGTACAGGCGCGGCCGCCGCCCCTCGATGGTCGCGGCGCCGGGGATGTGGTAGTTCCAGAGGTAGTTGATGAGGCCGTCGGCGAGGGGGTAGGTGACGATCATCACCACGACGACCACCGCGACGACCACCGAGAGGCGCTTCATCATCTCCTCGATGTGCGCCGTCAGCGGCATCTCCTCGTCGCCCTCCGGGCCGCTCCCGAAGAGCCCGGTGTCCTCCGAGTCGCCGACGCCGGTCCCCTCTTCTTCCTCCCAGTCGGCGAGGGGGTCGTGGTCGTAGGGGACCGTCTCGTCCCCGCCCTCGCCGTCGTCCGAGGTCTCGTCGTCCAGTTCCTCGTCCGGCGGGACCACGCCGGTGTCCGGGTCGACCCCGACCGTGTCGGGGGCGGACACCTCCCCGTCCTCGTCTACGTCCTCCTCGCCTGCGGCCGTGTCGTCGTCCTCGTCCCCATCAGCATCCTCGTCTGCATCTTCGTCGTCGGCTTCGTCCTCGTCTACGTCCTCGTCTGCATCTTCGTCGTCGTCCTCTCCCTCGTCTGCATCTTCGTCATCGGCTTCGTCCTCATCTGCACCTTCGTCGTCGACTTCACTCTCGTCTGCATCCTCGCCGTCGGCTTCGCCCTCGTCTATATATTCACCGTCGTCTACGTCCTCGTCTGTCTCTTCACCGTCGACTTCGCTCTCGTCCGACTCGGACTCGGGTTCGGCCTCGTCCTGGGCCTCGTCCTGGCCCTCACCGTCCTCCGCATCAGCTTCGTCCTCGTCGGCGTTGCGCTCACCGTCAGCCGCATCGGCCTCGCGGTCTGCGTCAGGTCCGGACGCGGAGCCGTCGCTCTCTGACGTCTCTCCGTCGAGAGAGCCGTCGCCCGCGTCGGGGCGCGCTCCGTCGTCGACGTCGTCGTCGCCAGCGTCGGCGGGCGTCTCCGGGTCCTCCTCCATTCGTTCGTTGTAGGTCGGCGGGTTGTTATAGGCCTTTTTCCATCGATTCGGCGTCGGAGGCGGGGTCGAAAAGATTGATAACCGCGAACGGGCTTTCAGCAAGTATGTCGAGCGCGCTCGATGAGGACACCCGTCGGACTCTCGATGCCGGCAGGGAGACCGCCGGCGACATGCTCCGGGCCGCCCAGAAGGACCTCCAGAAGGTATTCATCGTCTTTCTGGTCGGTTTTCTCGGAACGTTCTACGCGCTCAATCTCTACGTCTGGGACTTCCTCAAGGGCGTCACCGAAGCCCAGATGTCGTCGGCGACGCAGGGGACCTACGAGATAATCGCCCAGACGCCCTTCGACGTCATCCTCCTGCAGGCGAAAATCGGCCTCACCGTGGGCGTCATCGTCGCGCTCCCGGTGTTTCTCTACTACGCCCGCGACGCTCTCAGGCGTCGCGACGCGTGGCCGCAGTCCCCCGTCGCCGTCTGGAAGATCGCCGTCGTCGGCCTCATCGCTACGGTGCTGCTGATCGGCGGGGTCGCCTACGGCTACCTGGTCTTCTTCCCGTTCATGTTCGCGTTCCTCGCGAACAACGCCATCTCGGCGGGGTTCACGCCGACGTACTCCATCGTGATGTGGGCGCAGTTCATCTTCCTGCTGACGCTCTCGTTCGGCCTCGCGGCGCAGATGCCGCTGGTCATCACCGGCCTCTCGTACGCCGAGATAGTCAAGTACGAGACGTTCCGCGACAAGTGGCGCCACGCCGTCGTCGCCATCTTCATCTTCGGGGCCGTCTTCTCGCCGCCGGACCCGTTCACACAGGTCATGTGGGCGGTGCCGCTCCTGTTTCTCTACGGCGGCAGCCTCTATCTCGCCAAGGTCGTCGTGACCGCGAAACGCGGGTCGGAACAGGTCCGCGTCGGACAGGTGGCCAGAGTCCGCTGGAACCTGCTGGCCGCCGCCGCGGTCCTCGGGGGGCTCGCGGTCTACGCCTTCTACACCCGGGGAGGCGTCCAGTACGCCAACCGCGCGCTCGTCGCCATCGGGAGCGACTACCGCGTCGGGCCGGCCGGGTCCGCGCTCGGACTCGCCCCCGGCGTGGCGCTCTGGACGTACGTCGTCGCCGGCGGCGTCGTCTTCGGTCTCGCCGCCCTCGCGTACTTCGTCTACGACACCATCGAGTCCGCCGCGGGACCCGGCACCTACGGCGAACCGACCGACATCGACGTCGCCGCGCTCGACGAGTCCGGCGTCAGGTCCGCGCCGCCCGAGGCCTTCGCGGACCTCAGCGAGGAGCAGGCGCTCCGGTACGCCAGCGAGGCGATGGACGAGGGCGACCACGCGAAGGCGCAGGCCATCCTCGACCGCTTCGACCAGGCGGAGGCGGCCCGCGAAGCGGAGGAGGGAGGGGAGGGCGACGGGCAGACGGCTGCCGACACCGGCGCCGGCGGCGAGACGGCCCCGGACGACACGGTCACAGACCGCGCGGAGCGCGCGAGCGGTACTTTCCTCTCTGAACTGACCGACGGCGAGCGCGACGAGGACGACATCGGCGGCTACTACACCGACATCGCGTTCATCCTGGAGTCGATAACCTCGCGGGCGTTCCACCTCGTCGCGGTGTTCGGCGGCGTTCTCGCGGTGACGTTCGCGTGGCTCTACACCGGCGGCATCGGCCGCGTCTTCGACCAGTTCCTCAGCCAGCTCCCCGACCAGGTGGCTCCCGACACCATCCACGTCGTCGCGCTCCACCCGGTCGAGGCGCTCATCTTCGAGGTGAAGTTCTCGACGCTGCTCGGCGCGATCGCCGTCGTGCCGATGCTCGCGTACTACGCCTGGCCAGCGCTCAGAGAGCGCAACTTCGTCCGCGGCCGCCGGCAGGTCGTCTTCCTGTGGGTCGGCGCGCTGACGGCGGGCCTGCTCGGGGGCTTCGCGTTCGGCTACGGCTACGTCGCCCCGCACGTCATCTCGTATCTCGTCAACGACGCCGTGCAGGCGAACATGATAATCGCCTACCGCATCACCAACTTCTTCTGGCTCATCTTCCTCACGACCGCCGGCATCGGGCTCCTCATCGACGTCCCGGTGTTCATGGTGCTTCTCAACACCGCGGGCGTCTCCTACCGGACCATGCGCGGTCGCTGGCGCGAGGTCACCGTGGGCATCCTCACCTTCGCAGCGCTGTTCACCCCGGCGGACATCTTCACGATGTTCCTCGTGACGATTCCGCTGATGGTCGCCTACGGCGCCGGGCTGACGGTCCTGTTCGTCGTCACCCTCGGCGGCCGGCGCGACCTCGCCAAGCCCCGCGGCGTCGGCGACGCCTGAACGGGCAGTCCGCACCCGGTTCGGTCGAGGAGCGGCCCGGATTCCGCAGTCGCGTCTCGAACCGATTCCGTCCCGCACCCCCGTCCGAGTCCGCCGCCGCGGCTCGGCCCGATTCTCCCGCCGCGCGTCGCGCTACCGAACCGGGGGACCGGAACCGAAGACGTAAGTATTCTCCCGGGAATCCCGTGATATGACCAAGATAAGCGTGGAGGTTCCGGACGAGCTCCTCGCCGACCTCGACGAGCACGTCGGGGACGGGAAGAAGTTCGTCAACAGGAGCGAGGCGGTACGGGCGTCGATTCGCAAGACGCTCGACGTCCTCGACGAGATAGACGACCGTCACGGGAGGATCGGAGATGAGTAGCACCGCGGACGCCCAGCCGCTCCCGGTCGGTCGGATGGCCATCATCGGCCTGTTCGTCACCGCACTCGTCACGGCACAGCTCACGGCGTCGAAGCTGCTCGCGTTCCCGCTCCCGTTCTCGCTTCCGTTCTCGGGGACGACGGCGCTCCTGCCCGGCGCGGCCCTCGCCTACGCGCTGACGTTCTTCGCCTCCGACTGCTACGCCGAGCTGTACGGCCGCCGCGCGGCTCAGACGATGGTGAACGTCGCGTTCTGGATGAACCTCGTCATGCTCGCGCTCGTCTGGGGGACCATCTTCGCACCGGCGGCGAACCCCGGGTTCGCGAGCGAGTTCCGGAGCGTCCTCGCGCCGGGGACCAACATCGTCGTCGGGAGCCTGCTCGCGTACCTCGTCAGTCAGAACTGGGACGTGATCGTCTTCCACCGCATCCGGTCGCTGACCGACGGCGAACACCTCTGGCTCCGCAACATCGGCTCGACGGCGACGAGTCAGGCCATCGATACGGTCATCTTCGTCTCGGTGGCGTTCTACGCCGCCCCGCGGCTCCTCGGCATCGGCGACGCCCTCCCGACGACGGTGATACTCGGCCTCGTCGTTGGCCAGTACGCGCTGAAGCTGCTCATCGCGCTGGTCGACACCCCCTTCGTCTACGCGGCCGTCGGCCTGCTCCGGTCCCGGGGACACGCCGGCCCCGCGAGCACCGTCGCGGACTGATCTCCGAACCCGCGTTCACTCCGCTGTACGCCGTCACACCCCACCGAATCCGACACACCGCTTATCCCCTCTGAGTGCCACTCTCGTGCATGGCCGGGGTGCGACGTATACGGCTGGGGGAGCAACACGCGATGGAGGGGGGCGTCCACTGTCCGGAGTGCGGGAGCTACACGTCCTTCGGCGACGTGCTCGCGACGGCGCGCTGTAGCGGGTACGAACGGGAGAGCTGCGACGTCGCGATGCGACTCGAACTGCTCGTGGAGTGACGGAGCGGCGGCCGAACTGCGACTGAACGGCCGAACTGCGACTGAACGCCGGTCGAAACGACCCGGCTCAGACCACTTCGGCGAAAGCGAACCGCGGTTTCACGTCGGTGACGCGGACGGTGACGGCGTCGCCCTCCTCGGTGTCGGGGACGAACAGGGTGAACTCCGCGACCTTGGCGACGCCGTCGCCCTCGCTGCCGACGTCGACGATCTCGACGTCGAGTTCGTCGCCGACGGCGACCGGGGCGGTGAGGTGGTGCTTCCCGACGAGATACAGCTCGGACGACTCGTCGCGGGAGGCGTCGGGGTGGACCGTTCGGACGTACTGGAACTCCGCTTCGACGTCCGCACGGAGCGCCGCGAGGTCGGGGCCCTCGAACACCTTCACGGCGAAGTCGCCGCCGGTGTCGAGCAGGTCGAGCGCCGTCTCGAACGCCTGTCTGGCGAGGTGGACCGAGCGGGCGTGGTCGAGCGAGTACTCGCCCGTCATGTTCGGGGCCATGTCGGAGACGACGACGTCTGCCCCGCGCTCGCCGATTCGCTCGCGGAGTTCCGCCTTCGTCTCGTCGTCGGTCATGTCGCCGCGGACCGTCTCGACCGTGTCGGCGTCGAGCGACCGGATGCGCTGGAGGTCGACGCCGACGACGGTCCCCTGCGGGCCGACGGCCTCGGCGGCGACCTGGAGCCACCCGCCCGGCGCGGCGCCGAGGTCGACCACCGTGTTCCCGGGGCCGAACAGGCCGACCTCCTCGTCGAGTTGCTGCAGCTTGTAGGCCGCGCGGGAGCGGTAGCCCTCCTGTTTGGCCTTGTTGTAGTA